>JAISRY010000192.1 GCA_031273385.1 Tannerellaceae bacterium
GCCGAACTGATCAACGGCGCAAAGCGGCCGTTTGCCCTGGTCGGGCAGGGGGTGATCCTGAGCGGGGCGGAAAAGGAGCTGTCCGCTTTCCTTGAAAAGGGCGATATCCCGGCAGGCTCTACGGCGCTCGGCCTGTCGGCCATGCCGACGGACTACCGCTTGAACAAGGGGATGCTGGGGATGCATGGGAACGTCGGGGTAAACAGGAAGACGAACGAATGTGACGTCCTGATAGCGATCGGGATGCGCTTCGACGACAGGGTGACCGGCGATCTGCAGACCTACGCCAGGCAAGCCAGGATTATCCACTTCGACATCGACCTCTCGGAGATCGGGAAAAACGTGCCGGTCGACATACCGGTGGCCGGCGACGCGAAAGAGACGTTGGCCGCCGTTACGGAGCTGCTGGCCGTTGCCGACCATTCCTCGTGGATCGGCCGTTTCGCCGCAGACGAAGAGGAGGAGAGGGAGAAAGTGATACGGAAAGAGGTCTACCCCGAGAAAGGGGCTTTGCGGATGGGCGAGGTAGTCGGGAAAGTATCCGTAGCGGTCGGCCATGACGCCGTACTGGTCACCGATGTAGGGCAGAACCAGATGATGGGCCTCCGTTATTTCAACTACCGGCGGACACGGAGCGTCGTGACTTCCGGCGGACTGGGGACGATGGGATTCGGCCTGCCTGCGGCGATCGGCGCCAAGTTCGGCGCACCCTGCCGTACGGTCTGCCTTTTTACCGGGGATGGCGGCCTGCAAATGACGCTTCAGGAGCTGGGAACGGTTATGCAGGAGAAGATCGACTTGAAAATGGTTGTCCTGAACAACGCTTTCCTCGGGATGGTGCGGCAGTGGCAGGAGCTTTTCTTCCACGAACGCTATTCGTCGACGGTGATGGAGAATCCCAACTTTGCCGCTATCGCCGGAGCGTACGGCATCAAAAGCCGGACGGTGGATAAACGGGAAGAGCTGGACGGCGCCATCGCCGAAATGCTGCATCACGACGGGGCCTATCTGCTGGTGGCCAATGTGGAGACGCACGGGATGGTATACCCGATGGTTCCGGCGGGGGGCACGATTACGGATATGATTATGGACGAAAAGTAAGGAGGGAGGAATCAATATGAACATGAATGGAAAAACATTATACACCGTTATTATCTTCTCCGAGAATACGGTAGGGTTGCTGAACCAGATCACCATTATCTTTACGCGGCGGCAGCTGAATATCGAAACGCTTTCGGTCTCCCCATCCGCCATAAAAGGGATACACAAGTTCACGATCACGACCTTTGCCGACAAGGATACCATCGACAAGGTGGTCAAGCAGATCGACAAGCGCGTCGATATCCTCAAAGCCTATTACAATACGGATGAAGACCTGGTCTACCAGGAGATCGCCCTGTACAAAGTGAGTACCGAGCTGTTTATGAAGATGAACGGCGTGGAGGAATTGATCCGCAAATACAATACCCGCGTCCTGGAGATGAACGAATCTTGCGTCGTCCTGGAAAAGAGCGGCCATTATGAGGAGACGCAGGAGCTGTTCGACGAGTTGAGCCATTCGATCGGCGTCTTGCAGTTTATCCGTTCGGGGCGTATCGCGATTACGAAAAGCAAGGTGGAACGGCTCAGCGATATGCTGTCGGCGATGGAAAAGCGGTTGGACATCAAACCGGAGGAGAGGTGATGGAAAAGGGGAAAGATAAAGTAGGGACGTTCCATTTCGTGACCGAGTCGTACCTGCTGGATTTCAGGGGACGCATCTCCATTCCGGTGATCGGGACATACCTGCTGCACGCCGCATCCATCCATGCTGCGGAGCGCGGCTTCGGCTTCAACGATATGAACGACCGGCATACCACGTGGGTGCTCTCCCGCCTGGCCATAGAGATGGACAGCTACCCGGGCATATCGGAACAAATCACCCTTTACACCTGGGTTGAAGAGGTGACGCGCCTGTTTACCCACCGCTGTTTCGCGCTGGCCGGCGGGGATGGAAAGACCTTCGGGTATGCACGTTCCATCTGGGCGGCCATTGATGTGGAGACCCGCCGGCCTGCCCCCCTGGATATCGAGGGGCTGAGCGCCTATATCGCCGACCGCCCCTGCCCGATCGAAAAGCCCGGCAAGATAGCGCCCGTCGAAAACCGGACGGCGGGAGAGCCTTACCGCGTCAGGTATAGCGACCTGGACATCAACGGGCACCTGAACAGCATCAAGTATATGGAACACCTGTTAGACCTCTTCGACCTGGAGCTGGTCAGGCAAAAGGATATTCACCGTTTCGAGATCGCCTACCTCGCGGAGGGACGGTATGGTATGCCGCTGACGTTGCATGCCGAAGAGACCTCTCCCGGCACATACACGATGGCGATCTGTCACGAAGAGCGGGCGATCTGCCGTGCGGCGGTGACATGGAGATAAGAAAGAATGGATTTATAACACATTATTTAATAGAAAAGGAATATGGCAGTAATGAATTTTGGCGGTGTGGACGAACAGGTCGTTACCCGCGACGAGTTTCCGCTGGAAAAGGCGGTGGAAGTATTGAAAAACGAGACGATCGCCGTCATAGGCTATGGCGTACAGGGGCCGGGGCAGAGCCTGAACCTGCGCGACAACGGCTTTAACGTCATTGTCGGACAACGCAAGGGAGGAAAGACATGGGATAAGGCGGTGGCGGACGGCTGGGTTCCTGGGGAAACGCTTTTCGACATCGAAGAGGCCTCGCAAAGGGGTACGATTATCCAATACCTCCTTTCCGATGCGGCGCAGATCGAAGTATGGCCCCGTATCGAAAAATACCTGACCCCGGGCAAAGCGTTGTATTTCTCCCACGGCTTCGGCATCACGTATAAGGAGCGGACGCAGATCGTCCCGCCGGCGGATGTGGATGTGATCCTGGTCGCTCCGAAAGGGTCGGGGACAAGCCTCCGGCGGATGTTCCTGCAAGGACGGGGGCTGAACTCCAGCTTCGCCATCTTCCAGGATGCGACGGGCAAGGCATGGGAACGTGTAGTGGCATTAGGTATCGGCGTAGGATCGGGCTACCTGTTTGAAACGACGTTCAAAAAAGAGGTCTACTCCGACCTGACCGGCGAACGCGGCACCTTGATGGGCGCCATACAGGGACTACTCCTGGCGCAATACGAGGTACTGCGCGAAAACGGCCACGACCCCTCGGAAGCGTTCAACGAGACGATAGAAGAGCTAACGCAGTCGCTGATGCCCCTGTTCGCCGAAAACGGCATGGACTGGATGTACGCCAACTGCTCCACAACCGCCCAGCGCGGCGCACTGGACTGGATGGGCGTTTTCCACGACGCCACCAAACCGGTCTTCGAAAAGCTATACAAAGAGGTAGCCTCGGGAAACGAAGCGCAACGCTCCATCGACACCAACAGCAAACCCGATTACCGCGAAAACCTGGAGAAAGAGCTTGCCGCCCTACGTGAAAGCGAAATGTGGCGCACCGGAGCCGTAGTCCGCCAACTGCGCCCCGAGAATAACGCCCTTTAGCCTTTCGGCAACCCCCAAAAACCGGACGGGAGCTATTTTTATTTGCTCCCGTCCCATTTGAAATAGCTCCCGACCTATTTGAAATAGGACAGGAGCTATTTTCATTTTACCCAATTGTGTAGTCCGGCGTACACAACTGTGTAGTGACAGCTACACAACTGTCTAACCCCCGCTACACAACTGTCTACGCCCGGCTACGCAATAGTCTATTTCCGCCCATTTCAGAATCAGAATTTTCAGGATTCAAGAATGAACAGAATTTGATTTACAGGTGATTGCGATTCGTCGTCATTATAACCGAGCGCAAGCAAGAACGTCATGTCGACCGAGCGCAGCGAGTGGAGACACCTCAGATCGCACCCGCCTGCCCTTTCGATCTGAGGTGTCTCCACTCGCTGCGCTCGG
>JAISRY010000235.1 GCA_031273385.1 Tannerellaceae bacterium
GCGAACTCTCCCCGTCGGTCTATTTCGACTTCGACCTGTTCAGCGAAATCGGGGGAAACGAGAACCTGAAGACGGCCTCGATCGACAACCTTGACCTGAGGTACGAGTTTTATCCCGCCACGGGAGAAACCGTCAGCGTAGGCCTTTTCTACAAACGCTTTAAGAATCCCATCGAATGGACATTCATTGATATGGGCGGCTCGCTGCGCTACAATTACGAAAACGCCGCGAGAGCCGATAGCTGGGGGATCGAACTCGACCTGCGCAAAAAGCTGGATTTCATCGGTATGCCAGGCCTGTCACTCATCCTGAACGCCGCCCTCATCGAAAGCAACATCCATTTCAAGGCGGGAGAAATCATCGCGGAACCCGACCGAAGCATGCAGGGACAATCGCCCTACGTGATCAATACGGGGCTGTTCTACCAATCCGCAAAAGGGGCGTTCAATACCTCCCTGCTCTACAACCGCATCGGCAAACGGATCGTCGGGCTGGGTAAATCCAATAGCGTCGAACCGGATATCAACACCCTCATCCCCGACGCCTACGAAATGCCCCGCAACCTCCTCGACTTCACGATAGGAAAAGAGATCGGGAAAGGCATCGAGATCCGTCTTTCCGTCAAAGACCTCCTTTCCGAAGAGGTCGTATACAAACAGTTCCCGAAATTCAGGAAAGACGACACCGTCTACGAGCGCGAACAGATCACACGGCGATACAGGCCGGGACAATCCATTTCCCTGGGCATATCGCTAAAAATAAATTGAATAATGAACGATTAAAAAACAAAGAAAGATGAAACAAACAGGAATCCTTTTAGTATTGAGCGCTGCGCTACTCTGCGCAAGCTGCGGCAAAGACGATGAAGACAACAGCGTCGCCTTGCAAAGTATCACGATCGAACAGGGAACGTCCGTTGAACTGGGCGCAGGACAAAGCCTGCAACTGACCCTCGTCCGGACGCCCGCAAATGCGACGGTGAACGAAGAGGCCGTATGGCATACCTCCAACGAAACGGTCGCTACCGTAGGCCGCTCCACCGGACTGGTAAACGCCGTCGGTGCAGGCAACGCCACCGTCTCGGCCACGCTGGGAGGAAAAACGGCCGAACTGGCAATCACCGTCACCGAGACGCTCGTCAAACAGGTCATCGACCTGGGCGACGGATCGAACAATTACGAAATCAAGGGCGACCTCACGCTCAGCTATCCGAACACCTACATCCTGAAAGGCTTTGTCTACGTCACGGCAGGGGCGACGCTCACGATCGAACCCGGCGTCATCGTCAAAGGCGACAAGGCCAGCAAGGGGACGCTGATCGTCGAACGGGGCGGGGAAATCATCGCCCGGGGGACGAAAGAGCAGCCGATCGTCTTCACCTCGTCGCAAGAGCCGGGAAACCGCAACCCGGGCGACTGGGGCGGACTGATCCTCCTCGGCAATGCGCCCAACAATATGGGCGAACAAACCATCGAGGGAGGCGTCCGGTCGAAACACGGCGGGATGAATGCCAACGACAATTCAGGCGTACTGAGCTACCTGCGCATCGAATTTGCCGGCATCGAATACTCGACAGACAACGAAATCAATGGCATCACGTTCGGATCGGTAGGCGCCGGCACGACGCTCGATCACCTGCAGGTCTCCTATTCGGGCGACGACTCTTTTGAATGGTTCGGAGGAACGGTGAACGCTACGCACCTGGTCGCTTACCACGGTTGGGACGACGACTTTGATACCGACAACGGATTCAGCGGGAAGATCCAGTTCGCCTTGTGTATCCGTGATCCCGAAACAGGAGATAAGTCAGCCTCCAATGGTTTCGAATCGGACAACAATGCGAACGGATCGACTTCCGAACCGTATACAAGCGCCGTCTTTGCCAACGTAAGCCTCTTCGGGCCGGTGGCCGACCCGGCATCGTACACCGACCGGGCAGGCGTCAACGGGAGCCCTGTCGACGCCCGTTTCCAGGCGGCTCTACACCTGCGCCGCAACACCCAATTGAGCATCTTCAACTCCCTTGTAGCCGCTTTCCCCATCGGCCTGATCATCGAAGACAACGGCCGGGGAACGGCGCAAACATGGGCTACCGAGGGCAAGCTCAACGTCGCCAACTGCATCCTTGCCGGCTCTATAAAAAACTTCCAGGACGCTCAATTTTGGAGAAACAATTCCCCCTTCGACGCAAACGATCCTGGAACGTTTGCCGATACCTATTTTTACCGCGCCGAGGGGGGAAACCAAACATTCGCCACGCTGGCAGAGCTGAAGCTATCCGGCAGTCCGCAGGTTTTCCCCGCATCAGACAGCCCGTTAGCCTCAGGAGCGGCATGGACAAACGCAAAAGTGTCATCCGGTTTCAGCCCCGTAACCTACATCGGCGCATTCGCCCCCTCTGAAACGCCTGCCGATAACTGGATGACCGGCTGGTGCAATTTCGATCCACAGCATACCGCTTACTAAAGAGGCTGTTTTGTTTGACCAAAACCGCTACCGGTGCACCCTTCTCCAAAAGAGGGTGCACCCTTTTTTTGTGTGAAGCTGGTTGGATTAATCAAACATCTTGTCGATGCCTCTTACGTCGGCGGGGATGTTTCTTTGTTCTTGTCCTTTCGAGCCGTCGCAGGGGTTCATGTATTGGGCGGGGATATCGAAATCTTCTTCACTCGAATAGCCGAGCGTTTTATCGGCATAGACTTTTTGCATGAAAAGGGCGTAAATGGGAAGAGCCATCGCCGCACCCTGACCCATATCCATATAGTCGAAATGGATGGAACGCTCTTCCCCGCCTACCCAACATCCGCTGACCAAGCTGGGGGTAAAGGACATAAACCAGCCATCCGAATGGTTTTGCGTCGTCCCCGTCTTTCCCCCCATCGGCGCCCGTATCCCATAGCGGGAACGTACACGGCTACCGGTTCCGCCATCCATGACGCTTTTGAGCATGTGCAACATCTTATAGGTGGCATCTTCCGTCAAGACCTCAGCCACCCTGGAATCAAAGTTCGAGACCGTTTTGCCGTGGTCGTCTTCGATACGCGTCACATAAAGCGGCTCTACACGCATGCCTTTGTTGGGGAACGTGGAATATCCGCTAACCATCTCTCCTACCGAGGCGTCAGCCGTACCCAAACATAGGGATACCACCGGATCGATATCCCCTTTCAAACCATACGAATGTAACAAACGTACCAACGTATAAGGCGACAGCTGCTTCATCAGGTAGGCCGTCACCCAGTTGGAAGAGTTTTGCAGCCCCCATTCGACCGACACCATCTCGCCCTCGCGCCTCGCTCCGGCGTTGCGTGGAGAATAGGGTGTCCCGTTTTCATCCACCAGGTGCTGCTGGACATGCAACAGCTGATCGCAGGGGGTGATGCCCTCGATCATGGCTAAGGAGTAGAGGAAAGGCTTTATGGTCGACCCGATCTGCCTGCGCCCGTCATTGATCATATCATATTGGAACGTCTTGAAATCAATCCCGCCGACGTATGCTTTCACCTGCCCCGTCCGGGCATCCATCGACATAAAGGCCGAACGGAGAAACCCCTTATGGTAACGGATAGAATCCAACGGCGACATCACCGTATCAATCGGCCCGCTCCAACTGAACACCGTCATCTCGACAGGCTTCTTGAACGTCTTCCGTATCTCGGCTTCGCTCATGCCGCTCTTCTTCAACCCGCGATAGCGGTCGGTCTGCTGCATAGCCCTTACCAGTATGCTCTCCACCTCGTCGGTCGACAGGTCGCGCGAAAAGGGGGCATAGGTACGTCCTCTCTTTTCCCTCGTAAACTTCGGTTGCAGCTCTTTACCGACGTGTTCACCGACAGCCTCTTCGGCGTATTGCTGCATCCGCGAATCAATGGTGGTATAGATCTTCAGCCCGTCGGTATACATATTATAGTATGTCCCATCCGCTTTCTTATGCTTATTACACCAGCCATACAGCGGGTTCGTCTCCCACGCGACGGAGTCTTCCTTAAACTTCTGCGCCTGCCATGCCATATAGTTCCGGCGTTCCGGCTTCGAAGCGCCAAGCGTCAAACGGAGAAATTCCTTGAAATAGGGCGCCAGCCCCTCTTTATGATCCATCTTGGTGAAGCGGGTCGTCAAAGGCAAAGCCGATAGCGAATCACGCTGTGCGGCGGTCAGGTACCCGGCTTTGCACATCTGCGCCAACACCGTATTGCGGCGTCCCCGCGTCCGTTCCTTATGGCGCATCGGATTAAAATAGGAGGGATTCTTGCACATACCGATCAACGTAGCGGCCTCTTCGGTTTTCAACGCCTTGGGGGTGGTACCGAAATAAACGTGGGCAGCCGATTGAATACCCACCGCATTGTATAAAAAGTCGAACTTATTCAGATACAGATTAACGATCTCCTCTTTCGTGAACGAGCGTTCCAACTGAACGGCGATGACCCATTCGATCGGCTTCTGGAGGATCCGTTGCATGATATTCTCCGCATCGGGGGAGAAAAGCTGCTTGGCCAATTGCTGCGTAATCGTACTCCCGCCGCCGCCGCTCTTCTGCATCAGGACGCCCCGCTTAATGACCGCCCGGAGCAGCCCCTGCACGTCGATACCGCTATGCTGTGCAAAACGGATATCTTCCGTAGCGATAAGCGCTTTCACCAGGTCGGCAGACAATTCATTATACGTGACAAAAACACGGTTATCCTTACTGTGCGCATAAGTGCCCAGTATTTTTCCATCGGAAGATATAATTTGGGAAGCATATTTATCAATCGGGTTTTCCAACTGTTCCACTTTAGGCATATACCCGATAGCGCCTCTTGCGATAGCGATAAATATCACGACAAGCAGGCCAAGCGCTACCACAAACGCCCCCCAGAAAGAAACAATAATCCAATTTTTAGCTTTTGTAGTCATATCTCCAACGAATTATCTATCACTGCACATATTTCCCTGATTTCTTCTTTTGTCAAATCGGTAAGCTCCTGGATTTGACTTTCTGAAAAACCTTTCCGGGCGGCTGCCGATACAAATTCAGCCTGGGCTTCCTTCCGCCCCTTTTCCAGTCCGATTTTCTCTCCCTTTTCCAGCCCGATAGCCTCTCCTTTTTCCAGCCCGATTTTCTCTCCTTTTTCCAGTCCGATTTTCTCTCCTTCTTCTCGTCCCTCTATCAAACCGGTTTGGAGGACGCTCCGCTGATAACGCACGGCTTCAATATGCGAATCGTAGATGGCGCGTTCTTCCGGCTTCATCCGGTCTACCAGCAGGCGCTTGCGTGCCTCGTTCAGCCCTGGCGCCTTGGCGTTGTCCGGTATATCGCCCGTCTTCAGGAACGAGACCCACTCGTCCAGCGAATCCGTCGCCACCCCGTCGAAGTCGTTCACGCGCAGGATGTAATACTCGGGGTAGAGGTCGCCGGCTTCACGATACCGGAACTGCTTCTGTTGCCTATTGGTCAGTAGTAGCTTATCCTTTTCGTGCAATCCGTAAAAGTCCGTTTTGCCATGATAGACGTAGTCTTTCCCTTGTCCTAAATCAAAATAGACGATGTTTATCGAATAGATTTTCCGTATCAGGCTGTACGATTCACCCTGGCTGATGTACTCCGTAATCACTTTCGCCGTGCCGTAAAGCATCCGGTGGAAATAATCCAACTCCCGGTTGTTCTGCACCTCGATAATCACCAGTTCGCCGCGGCTGTTTTCGGCCAGCATATCCAACCGATTGAACTTATCGGCTTCCGTCTCCTTGTTGCCCTCACTCTCAAGTATACGTTCAATCCGTATCTTCTCCCCCAGCAAAGAGGTAAGAAAGCCCTCCAGCACCACAAAATTAGCCTTTTGTCGCAGCAGCCGCTTAAGCGCCCAGTCAAACCGGATGTATCTATTCATCATATCTCTATTTTTCCTTTCTTTTTATCGCGAAACAAAGATACATAAAAGAAACCACAAATCCGGATCAGAATTTTCAGAATTTTCAGGATTGCACTATTCACTGTTCACTATTCACTATTCACTGTACTTGAATTTGCCGGTCATGATGCTTAGTACGAGGCGGTCGGTGGGTTCCATGCCGGTGGAGCCGATGGAGGTTAGGTTGGCGATGGACTTGTCTACGTCTTCGTCGATGATGCCCTCGACGGAGGTGACGACCTTGTTTTCCATGGCCATCATGGCGGAAAGCATGGCGGTGGAGACGCCGCTCGCCACTTTCATGGCACAACTTGGTTTCGCACCGTCGCAAATCATGCCCGTCAGGTTGGCGATCATGTTCTTTATGGCGTATGAGATTTGTTCACGGCTTCCTCCCATCAGGTAGGTGATGCCGGTGCTGGCGCCGGTGGAGGCGACCACGCATCCGCACAGGGCGGAGAGGCGCCCCAGGCTCTGTTTGATATAGATCACCATCAGGTGGCTCAGCATCAGGGCGCGGATCAATGGCTCTTCGCCGCATTGGATATCCTCCGCAAAGGAGAGTACCGGCAGGGTGGCGGCTATCCCCTGGTTGCCGCTTCCGGAATTGCTCATGACCGGAATCATGGCGCCATCCATACGGGCGTCACATGCGGCGGCGGTCATGGATAGCATACGGGTATACGGCGTGTCGCCCATATAGCGTTTTCCGTAGTCCCCGCCGATGATCCGCCCTACCGTATGCCCGTAGCTTCCCCGCATGGAGGATTCGGCGGCTTTCCGGTTCAGTTCGGCTGTGCGGAGGATAAAGCGGATGTCGTCCAACGGCATCTCCGTAGCAAAGGCATAGACGGTATCATACGTCAGTTTCAATTCATCTTCCGCCGGCCGGCTTTCCCCTTTCACCTCAGGCGAACGGCGGTCTTCCAGCACCTCCCCGTTCTTTTCGACATACGCGATATGCGTATGCTCGCGGCTGATAATGACCCGGGCGTAGTCACCGCCTTTGTGGGCGACGACTTCGATATAGAGTTTGTCCACCTCCTCTTTCAGCGAGATGGTTATCCGCTTTTCATCCACCATCCCCTTTCCCTCGGCCAGGGCTTCGGGCGTCAGCTCTTTGAGTACCTCCAAGCCATAAGCCGGTTTACCGATCAGGCATCCCAGGGCGATGGCGATCGGCAGGCCGGTCATCCCCGTTCCGGGGATACCGACGCCCATGGCATTTTTGAGGATATTGGCGCTCAGGTATACCTCGATCTTTTCCGGCAGGACGCCCAGTGTCTCCCTCGCTTTGGAGGCGGCAAGGGCGACGGCGACAGGTTCGGTACACCCAATGGCCGGAACGACTTCGCGGTGTATCAGGGCAAGGATTTGCGATATAGTTGACTTGTTCATCATATCATTTTTGTGTTAGTTAATGAGATAAACGCCCAGGAAAAAGGCGAGTTCGGTGAGCAGGAACGCCGCCCCGCAGCAATCGCCCGTATAGCCGCCTATCCCCCGTTTCATCCTCCAGGCCAGCAAGGAGAAGAGGATCGCCGGTAGCGGGAGGAGGATGAGCCATTTGATGCCCGGAAGCAGCAAGAGGGGCAACAGCCCCGCGACGCCGGAGAGGAGGGCCGACCGGAAAGAGGGCTTGGCGTAGACGCAGCCGGATTTGCTGCTTTCCGCCGTGCGGGCATAAGGCAGGAGGCGTACCAGCTGTGCGCTCAGCAGTTTGCAGAACGGGTCGGCGACAAGGATCATGGTACAGGCCAGGCTGAGGGGCATGAAAACAAGCAGGAGGTAGAGCAGCAGGAAATAAAACAGCAAGCCGGCAACGCCATACGTCCCGATGTGCGAATCTTTCATGATGTCGAGGATCCTCCCTTTCGTCCTTCCGCCGCCGAAGCCGTCCAGGAAGTCGGCCAGCCCGTCTTCGTGCAACGCCCCCGTCGCCAGCGTCCGGCTCAGTAGCGCCAAGGCCACCGCCACGGGGTATGGCCACACCAGGGACGAGAGCCATAACGTCCCGGCCATCACGCCGGCGGTCAGCCATCCCGTCACCGCCCAGTAGTTGATGACCTTGGCAAATGATTCGGGCGGTATCTCCAACCACCCGAACCAGCCGGCAGGCAGACGGGTGAAAAACAACAATGCGGCGACGATGTCTTTCATCTGTCAGAAATATTTAGTGACCCGTATCTCCCTGAACGAGTTCATCTCATTGATCATCCTCACGCCCGACTCCAACAGGGGATAGGCGCACAACGCCCCGCTCCCCTCCCCCAGCCTCAGCCCCATGTTCAGGAGGGGCTTTGCGCCGAGGAAGTCCAGCAACAGCTTATGCCCCGCTTCGTCTCCCTGGTGGCCGAAGACGCAGTAATGCAACATCTCGGGGTACAACCGGTAAGCCGCCAGCACGCAGCATGTCATGATAAAACCGTCCACCAGGATGATCATCTTCAGTTCGGCCGCCCGCAGCATGGCGCCTACGGCCATGACCATTTCGTAACCGCCGAAGTAGCGCATGGCCTCTTCCGTCGCCCCGCCGCCGCGGTAGTTCGCCATGGCCTGGCTGAGCACCCGGTATTTGTGTGCGACGATGTTCCCCGTATGGTCGCAGCCGGCGCCGACGCACCGCTCTAACGGCATACCCGTAAGCGAGGCCATCCACAGGGCGGACGAAGAGGTATTGCCTATCCCCATCTCGCCGAAACCGATCACGTTACACCCCTTTTCAAAACAGGCCGATACGCAATCCGCCCCCCTTTCGACGGCGAGGTTCATCTCCCCGGCGGTCATGGCGGATTCGTACAGGTAGTTGCGCGTCCCTTTGCGGATCTTCCGGTGGAGGATAGGATCGCCGGGGTCGAAATCGAAATTGACGCCGGCATCGACGATACTCAAATCAACGTGATGCTGCCGCGCCAGGAAATTAATCCCCGCTCCCCCCGTCCAGAAATTGACGATCATCTGGTGCGTCACCTCCTGCGGGGAGAGGCTGACGCCCTCGGCGGTAATGCCGTGGTCGCCGGCAAAGACGATATGGCAGGGATTGCTCAACCTTGGACTGAGGGTTTGCTGTATCCACCCGGCCTGCATGGCCAGCGTTTCCAGGCCCCCCAACGACCCTTTCGGCTTGGTCAGGTTGTCGATCTTCTCCTGCAGGCAGGGACGGATACCGTCGTCAGGCCTTTCGATACGGAACGGCATCATGCCCGTCATCTTATCGCTCATCGCTGTATATAGTTCATTAATAGAATAAAACCGATGGCTAAGAACATCATAGCCGCTTCGACTCTCCGGTTGATGGCGGCAGCCGTCTCCATGTCGCCGGCGGTCAACGCCCTGGGGTTATCGCCGATATAGGGTTTGTCCACCGTCACGCCAAAGTATCCCGCCGGCCCACCGAAGCGGCAATCCAACAGCCCGGCCAACGCCGCTTCGGGATAACCCGCATTAGGGCTGGCATGACGCCCACCCTCTTTCGCGACAAAAGCAAGCAGCGAAAGCCGTCCGCCGAGCAGGATCATCAGCCCTGCCGTAAGCCTTGCCGGAACATAGTTGGCGACGTCGTCGATACGCGCCGCCCAGCAACCGAACCGCCTGTACCGCCCGTCTTTATATCCCACCATCGAATCCAGCGTATTGGCCATCTTATAGGCCGCCATACCCGGCGCACCCAACAGCATAAACCAGAACAGGGGGGCGACAACGCCATCGCTCAGGTTCTCCGACAGGCTTTCCAGCGCGGCGGTGCGTACCTGTTGCGCCGACAACTCCCCGGTATCCCTGCCCACGATACGCGCCACCTGCCGCCTCCCCGCCTCTACCGACGCATCGACGGCGACAAACACCCGCCTCACCTCGTCGACGAGCGTCTTCCCCGACAGGCAATAAAACACGCAGACGGCCACAAACCCCACCGCCAGGCCGCCATGAACGTCCGCCAGCCCTCTCTCGGCGACAGCAGTAACCAGGAAACACGCCGCAATCAGCACGACGGCAAACAGCGCCCCTTTCCCTCTTCTCCAACGCCCCTTGTTCAACCGCTTCTCACCCCACGCAATGACCCGCCCGAAACCCACGACGGGATGCGGGGGAAACCGCGGATCGCCCAACCACCTGTCGGCCATCCACCCCATAAGCAGCGGCAACACACTCATCTCTCCACACGATAAATCATTCACACTCTTTGTATTAACCATAAAACGTTTTTGTTGCTTTTTATTTTTGCAGGTCACCTGCCCACTCTCCTGCCCACTCACATTTCCTTTTATCCATGTGAGTTTGAAGCCCTATTTTGCGCGTAGCTTCTATGGCACCTGCCCACTCACCTGCCCACTCACCTGGTCAATCTCTACATTATAATAAAAAGAAAAAAAGAAAAAAAGAAATAGGCGTTCCGCCTTTTTTTCATTTTCTTTTTTTTTCATTGCCTTTTGTCCGCCACAAAGATACACAATCCTCCCCTCATTTGCAAGAGTGAATGGCACGCAGATGACGCCGGTCAGACAGATTTTCGCAGATGAAAAGCGCTGCCTGTTGCACGCGCGTCAATCCGGACGGGAGCTATTTCAAACGGGACGGGAGCAAATAAAAATAGCTCCCGTCCCATTTTTATTTGCTCCCGTCCCATTTTTGGGATTCGCATATCTTTTTCGTTTTGGTTTATTTCTTTTAGTATATTTGCATCATGAATGTAAAAGGGCTAACAAAAATAAACTATTTCCTGCAAAACTTACCGTCAGGTTCGCTATGCTTTGCTTCGTGGCTGAACGAGAACGGCATATCTTATACTTTGCAGCAACATTATCGCGATGCACAATGGTTTACAGCCATAGCACAGGGCGTTATGTACCGTACCGGCGATAAGCCAACGTTGTTCAGCGCTTTGTCTTGCTTTAATAGCCAACTGCATAAAAAACTGCATGTTGGGGCTTTGTCAGCGTTAGAAATGCGGGG
>JAISRY010000006.1 GCA_031273385.1 Tannerellaceae bacterium
ACCCGCCTGCCCTTTCGATCTGAGGTGTCTCCACTCGCTGCGCTCGGTCGACATGACGTTCTCCCGCTCGGTCCCCCTAACGGGATTGCTATCGCCGTCATTTTCCTTTTTGATAAACCAGGTTTATTGGGTACTCGCAATGACGGACACCACTTGATTGTAATCGTCTGGAAATCACGCAATCGCCGTCATTTCCCTTCTTGATAAACCTGGTTTATTGGGTACTCGCAATAGCGCTACCGCTTCTTACTATTCACTATTCACTGTTCACTATTAATTTTTTTTATTGTTTTTTTTGTTGCGGATTCCGAAACACCTGATATCTTTGTCTGACCGTTCAGTCAAAATAAAAAGGGGATACTATGCCACGAACAAAGGAACAATACGAGGCGCTTCGCGCAGAAAAGAAGCAGCTTATTATGGATGCCGCCCTGGAAGTCTTTGCCGAAGCAGGTTATGCGCTGACCAGCATTGATCAGATCGCCAAACGTGCGGGTATTGCCAAAGGCTTGATTTATACCTATTTTGAGAGTAAAGAGGATTTGCTGCACCAGATACTGGTTTTTGGCGTCAAAAAGATGAGCGAAGGACTCTTTCCCGAACAGATGACACCCGAAATATTCGTCAATAGCGTGGAGAAAATGTTCGACAATGTGCTGATATATCGCGACTTCTTCAAACTCTATACCGCCCTCAGCGTCCAGCCGGAAGTCACCAACAAACTTGGCCCACTGGCCGACGAACACAGGGGACTCCATTCGATGATAGAGCTGTACAAGCGGCATTTTGGCGACAAGGCCACCAAAGAACTTCTCCTGATGACCACCCTCTCAAAGGGGTATTCCATCCTCGCCCTCTTTGGCGACCGCCAAAAGACGATCCCGCTGGACTTGCTGAAAGAAACGGTGATGGATATTGTCAAACAGAAATTCGGGATTAGTGAATAATTAATAGTGAATAGTGAATAGTGAATAGTGAATAATAAACAGATAATGTGATGATACCTGTAAAAGATTTTATGAAATTTTTTCTCTTCTTTCCCCTTTTCTTCTTGGCTCCGCTTGTCGGGGCGCAGAGTTTGACGGGTACGGATATTGTGAAGAAAGCGGATGAGAACGGTCGGGGGAAAAGCCTTTATTCCGAAATAAGCATGACGGTTGTGCGGCCTACCTGGTCGCGCGAAGTTGGCGTTAAAAGTTGGGCGAAAGGCGACGACTATTCCCTCGTGCTGATTACGGCGCCCGCCAAAGACAAGGGACAGGCTTTCCTGAAACGGCAGAAAGACCTTTGGAACTGGGTGCCGAGCATCGGGCGGATGATCAAAATGTCGTCGTCCGTCATGGGGCAATCGTGGATGGGAAGCGATTTTACCAACGACGACTTAGTGAAGCAATCGTCGAGCGTCAACGACTTTACCCATCACCTGGAGAAAACGGAAAAGGTGCGCGAATTTGACTGTTACAAGGTGATCCTTACCCCCAAAGAAGAGGCCGCCGTAGTCTGGGGCAGGATTATTATGTGGATATCGACGACCGACTTCATAGAGGTCAAAACGGAGTTCTACGACGAAGATAACACCTTGATTAATACGTTCAACGGTTACGACATCAAGACCTACGGCAGCCGCCGGTTGGCCTCACGCATGGAAGTCGTCCCCGCCGACAAACCCAATCAAAAAACCGTCATGACCGTCCAAAAATACGACTTCGACCAACCCATGGCCGATGATTTCTTCTCCCAACAAAACATGAAAAAAGTTAGGTAGTGAATAATTAATAGTGAATAGTGAATAATCAATAATCAATAATCAATAATTAATAATTAATAATTAAATTTGATGATATGAAAGAGAGTGTGGTTAGGAGAAAATCGTATGAATTTGCGTTGAGGATTGTCAAGGCATATAAATTTCTGTGTTTTGAGCAAAGGGAGTATGTGCTTTCAAAGCAAATGCTACGAAGCGGTACGGCAATCGGAGCGCTGATACGTGAGGCACAGTATGGACAATCTCCTCCTGATTTTATCCACAAGCTTAGCATCGCTTTGAAAGAAGCAAGCGAAACTCAATATTGGCTCGAATTGCTGAAAGACAGTGAGTTTATTGATGAAAAAGTTTTTATCTCAATCAACGAAGACTGTCTCGAACTGATAAAACTGTTGACAAGTAGCATTAAAACGTGTAAACGTAATTTAGTGAAATAGTGAATAGTGAATAGTGAATAGTGAATAGTGAATAGTGAATAGTGAATAGTGAATAGTGAATAGTGAATAGTGGATGATTAATAGTGAAATTATTTAAAATGGAGGTAGTGAGATGAAGCTTAAAAATAATGTAAAAATGGATAAGGTGACTGGTAGCGGTAGCCCGCTATTCACTATTCACTGTTCACTATTCACTAAAAGTTATTCACTATTCACTATTCACTGTTCACTGCCCTGGCGAAATATTTGGAGGAATCACCGCAGGACGGTGATTACGATGGCGTCGGTGTTTTTTGCGGTGTTTTTTACGGTGCTGACGATGGCGTTTTCGGCTGGGTCGTGGGGGCGGATGATTGAGAATATGTTGCGTACGCAAACCGGTCATATACAGATTCATCAGGCGGGGTATTGGGATGATCGGGTTATCGACAATTTTATGGTGATGGAGGGCGAAACCATTGACCGGCTGGGCGAAATAGAACATGTCGTGAACGTCGCCCCGCGGATAGAGGTTTTTGCCATGGCCTCGTCCGACGCCAATGTCAGCAAGGGGGTGGCCGTCGTGGGGATCGACCCGCTGAAAGAGGAGGCTAAGTCATCGCTCTCGAAGCGGGTTGTCGATGGGCGTTACCTGACGGTCGACGATGGCGGATTGCTGATCGGAAAGGGGCTGAGCGAATACCTGAGGGTAGGCGTGGGCGATAGCCTGGCCTTGATCGGGCAGGGCTATCATGGCGCCGGGGCCGTCGGGCTTTATCCCGTTCGCGGGATTGTTTCCCTGGTGACGCCCGAAATGGACAAGGGGTTCCTCTATATGTCGCTTCCGGCGGCGCAGGAATTGATCGGTATGCCCGATGGATACAGCGGAATCCTGATCGCCATTGACGACGGACGGGCGTTGGATGAGACCCTGCAACGGGTCGGCGAGGCGGTGGAGACCTCTGTCTATGAGGTACTGTCGTGGCAGGTGACGATGGAGAGCCTCCTCAAACAGGCGAAATCCGACCAGGCTTTTTCTATCGTTATCCTTTTCGTACTCTACCTGATCGTGAGCTTCGGCATACTGGGCACCGTCATCATGATGACCACCGAGCGGCGACGGGAGTTTGCCATGATGATCGCCCTGGGGATGCGGAAAGGGAAGTTAGCCGGATGCGTCGCCATCGAACTGTTCATCATGACCTGCCTTGGCCTGTTGGCGGGATTGGCGGTGAGCATACCCATCGTGGCCTGGTTCAGTTACCACCCCATCCCGCTGTCGGGCGAACTGGCCGCGGCCATGAGCAGCTACGGCATGGAGCCGGTCGTCCCGATGGTCGCCACGCCCCGGCTATTCGTCAACCAGGCGCTGATCGTATTCGCAATCACCAGCCTGACTGTCCTTTACCCTGTTCGTGTGATCCTGAAATTAGAAATCAATAAAGCCATTCGTCCCTGATGAAAACAATGCTTATATCCCTCGCCTGGAAAAATATCTGGCGAAACAAACTGCGTAGCGGGATGATTCTCGGCGCCATTGCCATAGGGCTTTTTGCCGGTACGTTTATGACGGCTTTTCTGTCCGGATGGATCGAGCATAGCGTGATCTCCGACATACAGAACCAGCTGGCCTACATACAGGTACACGACCCCGGATTTGCGGCCAACAACGACATCAAGGCCTGTTTCCTGCAAGACGAGGCGATGGTGGCGAAGATCGCCTCCGCCGGCGAAGTGGCCGCCGTCAGTTACCGCCTCAGGCTGAACGCTATGCTGGCCTCGGCAGCCGCGGCGGTGGGCGTATCGGTGAAAGGGGTGGATGTGGCTGCCGAAAAGGCCGTTTTCACGCTCCACGAAACCATCCCCGACTCCTGCGGCGCGTTCCTGCCCGACGAGGGGAGGATGCAGATCGTCATCAGCCGCAAGACGGCCGAAAAGCTGAAAGTCCGCCTCAGATCGAAGCTCGTGCTCACTTTCCAGGATACGGGGGGCGAAATGCAGAGCCTCGCTTTCCGGGTGGGGGGCATCTTTAAAACCGCCAATGCCGCTTTCGACGAGGGGACGGTATTTGTGCGCAAAAGCGATATCTTCGCCTATACCGGCCTGCCCGAGGGCGCCGTACACGAGGCTGCCCTGATGACCGGCGGCTTTGAGACCTGCCGGACAGCCTCCGAACGCCTGCAATCCCTGCTTCCCGGGCTGGATGTGCAGACGTGGGACCAGGTGCAGCCCGAGCTGGGGCTGATGCTCTCGTGGATAGGCCTGATGAACGGGTTTATCCTCGCTATCTTCCTGCTGGCGCTGTCGTTCGGGATTGTCAATACCATGCTGATGGCCGTCCTGGAACGTACGCACGAACTGGGGATGCTGGCCTGTATCGGCATGAGTAAGAGGCGGATATTCCGTATGATTATGCTCGAAACGGTGTTCCTCACCGGCGTGGGCAGCCTGCTCGGTATTGCGGCGGGACTGTCGGTCGTCGGATTGACGGCAAGGAGCGGTATCGACCTGACTTTCCTGATCGAAGACCAGTTCGAGGACTACGGCTTCGCTTCCGTCGTCTACCCCGTCATGCGGGCGGGTACGTTCATGCAGATCGTCGCACTGGTGGCGCTGGCCGGCCTCCTGTCCGCCATCTATCCCGCCCGTAAAGCGCTGAAACTCGAACCGTTGGAGGCCATCAGAAACTAATATTCCCAACCCATAAAAAAACAACAGACTATGTCAACCATCATTGAAACAAGCGGCTTGTACAAGATATACAAAGACCAGGCGTCTGAAATACACGCCGTTGACGGTGTAAACCTCCGCATTTCGCAGGGCGAATTTACAGCCATCGTAGGCCCCTCCGGATCGGGGAAAACGACGCTGCTCAACCTGATCGGCGGTCTCGATAGCCCCACGTCGGGCAGTATCCACATCGACGGGAGCGACATATCCCGCCTCTCGCCAAAGGAGCTGGTCGATTTCCGCCTCCATCATATCGGATTTATCTTCCAGTCCTACAACCTGATACCGGTGCTGACGGCGAAAGAAAACGTCTCCTTTGTTATGGATCTGCAAGGGCGCAGGAGCCGCGAAGCCGGGCAACGCTCCCTCGAACTCCTTGAAGCCGTCGGGCTGGGCGACCGCGCGGACAGCCGGCCGGCCAAGCTCTCCGGCGGACAGCAGCAGCGCGTAGCCGTCGCCCGCGCCCTGGCCTCGAAGCCGCGCTTCATCCTGGCCGACGAACCGACCGCCAATTTAGACAGTAAATCGGCCGCCAACCTGCTGGATATGATGGAGAAACTCAACGAGCAGGAGCAGATCACGTTCCTGTTTTCCACCCACGACCCGCGCATCATGGCTAAAGCCCGCCGTATCATCACGTTGGAAGACGGGCGGATCGTCGGCGACATCCTGAAATAAGATGAAACGGCGCCTCGTCATACTGCTTCTCCTTGCCGCCACTGCGGGAGTTTCCGCCCAACCGGACAATAAACCCGAACTATCCGGCTATGTGAGCGATATGGCCTCCCTCATCGCCCTCCAACCCGCCGGTGAATGGATGTGGGAAAACCTCCTCCACAACCGCCTGAACGCCGGATGGCAGTTCGCCCCAAGCTGGCGCGTGGACGCCGGCCTTAGAAACCGCCTCATCGCCGGAAACAGGGGCGACAAAAACCTGGAGCTACGCGTCGCCGTCGACCGCCTCTTCGTCACGTTCGAAAAGGAGAAATGGAAGCTCCAGGCCGGACGCCAGCGCATCAACTGGGGGCAGACGCTGGTCTGGAATCCCAACGACATTTTCAACACCTACTCGTTCTTCGACTTCGATTACGTCGAGCGTCCGGGCTGCGACGCTTTCCGCGCCACCTACTACCACAGCCCGACCGCGTCGACCGAACTGGCCGCTTCGCTCGATGCTTCCCACCGCCGCCTGACCGCCGCCCTGCTGCACCATTGGAACCACCGGAACTTCGACTACCAACTGATGGCCGGCCTTTATGCCGAGTCCGACCTTGTCGTGGGCGGAGCGTGGAGCGGCGATTTCAGCGGGCTGAACTTCCGCGGCGAGCTCTCGTTTTTCCAGCCCCTCGGCCATTCACGTACCGCCTCCAGCCGCACGATAGCCGCCTCTGTAGGAGCCGATTACATCTTCCCCAGCTCCCTGGCGCTACAGGCCGAGGCACTGTACAACAACGTAGGCAACGCCTTTTCGTCCAACGGCTTGATGGGTCTGTACGCCGCTCCCCTGTCGGCAAAATACCTGTCGATATGCGACTGGAACCTCTTCGCCCAGGCATCCTACCCGCTCACCCCCCGCCTCAACTCATCCGTTTCTACGATGTATTTTGTGGAGATAAAGTCCTGGTACGCAGGCCTATCGCTCGATTATTTCCTCATCGAAAACCTCGACCTCTCTTTCATCGTCCAATACTTTTCCGCCCCGCAAACCCCCGCTTTCGCCGATATGCAAATCACCCTCCTTTTCGCCCGCCTGAAATACTCGTTTTGAGGAATAATTTTGGCCGGGAATGTCGGTCAAATCGCCTATCTTTACATCCTAATTTTGAAAGAAGATGAAAATTTTAATTATCGAAGACGAACCGGAATTAATAAAAACCATCTTGCCGAACTCCATGCCCGCATCAG
>JAISRY010000020.1 GCA_031273385.1 Tannerellaceae bacterium
ATGGAGAGGCATCTCCCCGAACGGATCAACGCAATACGGTCGCAACGCGACGCTTCATCCATATAGGGGGTAGAGACAAGGATCGTGATCCCCTGCTTCTTCAGCCTGTCCAGCATATCCCAGAACTCGATGCGCGATACGGGATCAACGCCCGTTGTCGGCTCATCGAGGAAGAGGGCATCCGGACGGTGGATCAAGGCGCAACACAGCGCCAGTTTCTGCTTCATCCCGCCCGACAGATCCCCGGCTTTACGCTTCCTGAACGGTTCGATCTGCACATAGATATCATGGATCAGGTCTTCGTTTTTCTCCAGCGTGGTATTGAATACGGTAGAGAAAAAGGTCAGGTTTTCTTCCACCGAAAGATCCTGGTAGAGCGAGAAACGCCCCGGCATATACCCGACCCGCTCCCTGATTTTCTTCAGGTCGCGGATGATATCCAACCCGCACACGGTAGCCTCCCCGCCGTCGGGCAGGATCAGCGTGGTCAGGATACGGAAAAGGGTGGTTTTCCCTGCCCCGTCCGGCCCGATCAGGCCGAAGAGTTCCGCCTCCCGTACGGTCATCGTCAGGTCGTCCAGCGCCGGTATGCCCCCGTACTTTTTGCTTATATGTTGGATGCGAATATCATTCATCTCAAGCGTACCTCCGGGTTAAAACAGCGCTTCACCGTATTGGCCGATTTTCAGGAAGCCGTCGTTCTTCACGGCTATTTTTATCGCATAGACAAGGTTTGCCCGCTCCTCTTTGGTCTGTATTCCTTTGGGGGTGAACTCCGACTTGTCCGATATCCAGGTGATCGTCCCCGGGTACTCCCGCCGTCCGTCCGTCCCGTAATCGGCAAATACGCGGACGGCCTGCCCCTGTTTGAGTTGGGATAACTGCCCGGCCGTGATATAGGCGCGTAGAAAGAGGACATCTATCTCCGCCACTTTGTACAGGGGTCGCCCCGCTACGGTCACTTCGCCCGGTTCGGCATATTTTTGCAACACCGTACCGGTCTGCGGATTGATGATGCGGCATTTCTGCAACTGGTCGTCCAGCTGCATGATCTGGTACAGGAGGCTCTCCTTTTCGGCATCGGCGCTGCCGGCGGTTTTGTCCAGGTTGGAGTACTGGGCGTCCAACTGTTTTTGCAGGTACTTGATCTGGTTGACGATATCGTCGACCTGCTTCTGATTCCCGGCATTCGCTTTCACCAGGTTCTCCATACGCTGCTGTTCGGTACGCGCCGTTGCCACCTGCTGTTCCAGCGCCGCAATTTGCTTATGGATATCCGGTTTGCGTATATCGACCGCCTTTAATCCGGCGGAGAGTTGCCGCTTTTTGAGGTACAGTTGCATGCTGTCGATATAGCCCAGGCAGGCGCCGGCTTTCAGATAGTCCCCCTCTTCGAGGGTCAGCTCCATAATTTTTCCGCTTATTTCGGAAGAGACCACGATCTCGGTCGCTTCAAAAGCGCCGGAGGCGTCAAACGCCTTTTCGTTCGTGTTACACGCCGGAGCCATCATGATCATTCCCAAGAGTATAAGATACCTAAACTGTTTCATGTTTTATGGATTGTTATTCGTTGTGTACATATAGTGATAGACCGACATGAGCTGTTGCATACGGTGCGTGGCGACCGTCTGCTTTGCCTGGTCTTCGGCATTGATCTCGCGAATCAGGTCGGTGACGGAAATTACGCCGTTAGCCAGTTTAGCCTCCGTCGCCTTTTTGATACTGGTACGAAGACGCACGATCTCGTCGTCCGTCTCCAGCAGCTCCGCCATTTTCCGCACCTCGGCATGTTGCTGTATGGCCTGCAGGCGGGTATTAAAGAGGAACGTTTCCCGCTGTACATCAATCAACCGGCGGTTGGCCTCTATCTTCCGGCGGTCATTCTTCAGCGTATAGAGCGCGCCCATGTTCCACGAGATACGGAGGCCGGCTACGTAAAAAGGCTCGAAGCTGTTTTCCAACATATTAAGGCCGGGACGGCCGTAACCTCCCTGGACAAAAACCCCGATGCGCGGCATCAAACCGGCCGTAATCTGCTTATGCTGTATCCCCAACAGGGCGCTTTTCATATCCAACACCTCAAGCTCCGGCCGGTTAATACCGGTGGAGAGAGGATTCCCCGGCATGGATGGCACGATGAGCCGGACAGAGTCGCCAACCGGCCGGTTGACCAACAGCCCCAACATCCGCCCGTAGGCCGCCCGGTTAGCTTTCAGCTCCGTCTCCCGCTGACGGGTATGCAACAGCTCCGCCTCCATCTTTTCACAATCCGACAGGTTAGCCATGCCATTGCTCATCATCGCCCTGAGGCGGTCGAGCATGACCTGCAACTCCCGTTGGAGCAGGGTATTCTGGCGAAGCAATTCATCCTGCAACAGGCATCCGAAATAGAGCTGGTTCACCCTGTCGTTCAGCGCATACAGGTCGCTTTCCAACTGTTTCCGGTCGACAGCCGCCCCGGCGCGCACCCCTTCCCGCGAAGCGCGTATCGCACCGCCATCCCAAACCGCCTGGCTCAATTCGCCCACGATCTGGTACTGATCCCTGTTTAATACGGGAATGGACAGCTCCGGCATAATGGCCGAAAAGCGCTCCAAATCAAAGGGCAGCTTCGTGACGTCGCTCTGATAGGTCGCTTTCGCCTGGACAGCGAACTGGGGCAACCATCCCTTGCCGGCGTTCGACAGGTTATATTGCTCCGTCTTGTCAATCAGTTCATACTGCCGGATCAGGGGATAGTTCTGATGCGCCCACTCATAACAGGCGGCCAGCGTGATGCTTTCCTGTCCTTTCACAGGCGCCGCCTGCAAGGAGATACACAAGATCAGGTATAGGACTATTCGTTTCATAAACAGGCTATCAGGGTTGTTTGTTTTCAGTTTTATCAGGCGCAAGCAGCCGGTACATGACCTCATACGCCAACGCGCGACGCCTCACATAAAAATCGTCAAACGCCTGACTGTCGCCACCGGCAAAGAGCGTCGTGAGCGGATGGCGCACCAACAGGGGAAAGACGATAAGCCCCAACAGCGTAGACGAAATATCCATCAGGGACACATTCTTCAACGCACCCTTTTCAACCTCTTCCGATATCTGGCGTTTCAGACGGATAACCGGCTCTATCCGGACGGAGTTTTTCACGACCGCCCTATACAGATGCTCCGGGTCGCGGTTCATTTCATTGATAACGAAAATGGGAAACAACGGATTTTTCTCAAGCGCCGACATATAGGCCTGGATAATCCCCGGCAACTTCTCCAGGATCGTCGTGCCCTCCCTCATCATAGCGTCGATATCCGGCAGAAGCGACCCGATCAACTGTCCGAATATCGCCTCGAAAAGCATCTCTTTCGTCCGGAAATAATAGTGCATGGCCGTCCGGCTTATGCCGACTTTAGCCGCTACATCCCTCATCTTTGTCGCCTCATATCCTTTGCTGACGAACACCGACTTTGCCGCTTCGAGGATGCGGCTTTCCATATCGTTTACCTCTTCCATACTCTGGTGTCTGACTTAGGTGTCAAATATAAGGAGAATAGCATAGATTGTACCGTGCCCCCCTCACTTTTATATGTTTTTAACCCCCACCCCAACCATGTCCCAAGTTTATCCCACGTCTGTCCCCACACCCCCTCCCCTCCCCGATTCGTTTTCCTGTAAAAAAGAAATCGTATCGCGAGGACTACCGATAATTTTCACTATTGTGTAGCCGGACGTACATAGTTGTGTAGCCCGGACGATACAGTTGTGTAGCTGGGTCTATACAATTGTGTAGCCGGAGCTATACTGTTGTGTAGAAGCGGAAATGGCTCCTGTGCAAATAAAAATAGCTCCCGTCCCGTTTAAAATAGCTCCCGTCCCGTTTGGAATAGCTCCCGTCCGGCTGAAAGCTGAATTGATACCGCCTTTGCAAGCGCCCAATAAACCAGGTTTATCAAAAAGGGAAATGACGGCGATTGCGTGATTTCCAGCTGATTATAATTAAATAGTACCCGTCATTGCGAGTGCCCAATAAACCAGGTTTATCAAAAAGGGAAATGACGTCGATGGCTTGGTTTCCAGCCGATTATAATCAAATAGTATCCGTCATTGCGAACGCAGTGAAGCAATCCAGAGGTGCGTCTGTGTGTCGCACTCCTGGATTGCTTCACTGCGTTCGCAATGACGAATACTATTTGATTTTCAGGAGATTATGATTCGTCGTCATTATAAACGCAATGACGGGTACTACTTGATTTTCAGGAGATTGCGATTCGTCGTCATTATAAGTACCCAATAAACTATGTTTATCAAAAAGGGGAATGATGGCGTCTTATTGTCTATTCTCTTCGAATATTTCCTGCCCGCACGTTGTTACAAATTTGATCCTTTTTGGTACAAAATAGAAAGAAAGGAGCAAAAAGCACACCCCAATAAAGTTTTCGTTTTTTGCCTTCACTCCTTCACCTTTCTTGCAATAGACTGGCTGATAACCGAATGTGGTGAAGGAAGGGTGAAGGGAGGTGAAGGGAGGTGAAGGAAAAGTGAAACGGGGTTCCGGGGAGGGTGAGCTGCCCTTATTGTGTGAATTATCCTGTTATTGATTAATATTCGTTCTTGCCAAAGCATCATGTTTTTTTGATAATTTGCACAATAAGGCCGAGTTGCCTCCTTGGTACGCCGTTTCACTTTTCCTTCACCTCCCTTCACCCTACCTTCACCACATTCGGTTATCAACCAGCCTATTACAAGAAAGGTGAAGGTGTGAAGGCAAAAAAACGAAAACTTTTTCTGGGGGGGGGGGTGCTCCTTTCTTTCTATTTTGTACCAAAAAGGATCAAATTTGTAACAACACGTTGGCGTGATATTTTCTAAAGAATAGACAACTAGTAGGCGCGCGCCGCCGCAAACATAGAATGACGGGGCAATGTAGAGACGCAAAATTTTGCGTCTCTACACATGCACACACACGCCCCCCTCATGCAGAGGTGAACGAACATCGTCTTTTTCAGCTGATTTGGCGGCCGTCGAAGAAGCGGATGGTGCGGGTGGTTTGCTGCGCCTGGTGTTCGTTGTGGGTGACCATGACGATGGTGCGGCCGTCTTCGCGGTTGAGTTTATGGAGGATGTCCATGACTTCGATGCCCATTTTGCTGTCGAGGTTACCTGTCGGTTCGTCGGCCAGGATGATGTGGGGGTTTCCGACGATGGCGCGGGCGATGGCTACGCGTTGGCATTGTCCGCCGGAGAGCTGGGTGGGGAAATGCTTCATGCGGTGGCTCAGCCCTACCTTTTCGAGTACGGCCTGGGCTGCCTTGCGGCGTTCGGAGGCGGAGACGTGGCGGTAGAGCAGGGGCAGTTCCACGTTGTCGAGCACGTTGAGCGAGTTGATCAGGTGGAAACTCTGGAAAACAAAGCCCAGTTGGCGGTTGCGGAAAGCGGCCTGCGCCCTGTCGTTCATCTGCGACGTATCTATACCATTGATTACCACGCTGCCGCTCGTCGGCATATCGAGCAAACCCATAACGTTCAGCAGCGTAGATTTGCCGCATCCCGAAGGACCCATAATGGATAGAAATTCTCCCTCCCTGACTTCGATATTGACATTGTCGAGGGCTACCGTTTCAATCTCGTTTGTACGGTAGACTTTTACTAAACTCTTTAACTTGATCATAACCATTCAATTATTAATTACGAATTACGAATTACGAATTACGAATCGAAGATCGGCCTTAGCCAATTACGATGCTTTCGCTGTTCACTGTTCACTGTTCACTATTCACTATTCACTGTTCACTATTCACTATTCACTATTCACTATTCACTATCACTCGTCTCGTAGCGATTCGGCGGGGGGGTGGGTGGCGGCGCGGCGGGCGGGAAGCCATACGGCTATCAGGATGACGGCGGCCAGCGTACAGGCCGTAAGGCCATTGGTGATGAGGAAGCGCAGCAACATACGGTCGGGGAGGTATATGCTGTCGTCGTACTTTCCCAACGTGTCGATCAGGCCGGCATAGACGAACTGAAACTCAATGGCCATCGCCACCGCCGCGCTGAGCGCCAGCAGGCACAGCCCCTCGAGGAAGAACGCCGCGCTGATGCCGGCGCGGGTCGCTCCCAACGCCTTGCGCAACCCCACTTCGCCGCGCCGCTGGTTGACGCGGTACCAGAAAGTACCCATCGCACAGAGCAGGATGTTGAGCAGGAAGAAGATGAAGAGCGCTAAACGCACGTTCAAATCACCGCTCTGGCCGAACATACGCGTCGTATCCGCCCCTATTTTAGCGCATGGGATCAGGCTCTGCAGGTGGAAGTTCCCGATGCGGAGCGCTTTGCTCATCACCTCGAGGAAATCGC
>JAISRY010000033.1 GCA_031273385.1 Tannerellaceae bacterium
TGGCACGGCAAATACTGTAACTAAAACCGTGGATATAAAGCGTGCAGCGGCGGGGAGATTTGGTATACCTACGTACGCCCCCAATGGCGGTAACCTTCTGGCTGCGGATGCGCAGGTAATGGTAACAGCCAGCACCAATATGGCGTGGCATGCAGGATATAAAATTGGAAATGATAATCTGGTGGAGAATAAAACGCAAACCGCCTCTACCTATAGCTCCAAAAATCTGGTAGTGAACGTGCCGGACAATCCGGTATTTGAGACACGCACAGTCTATGTGTGGGCGAATATAGCCGGCGAAACGAGTACCACATATTCGCAAAGCTATACACAGGCGCAAGCCACACTTGTGTTTGGAACGCCAACCGGCAGTCAAAACATCCCCGCCGCAGGCGTTACTAATTCCTCTGACATAACGATACCATTCACAGGAACGTATACCGGTCAAATTGCTGTTGAGGCATATGACAAAGACTATCCGAACGACGGCACTATAGGCCATAACATAGGTAGCAATAATGCGTTAATCGGCGTGACGGTGAATTCAAATAATGATTGGAGTCCAAGAACAGTCATATTCAAATATGCCGCTGATGGACTCAGCGGTAGTCCTGTCTCTATCGACCTTGATTATATACAACCGGCAGCGTACACCGTAACCATAGATGGGGATAATGAATATATACCCGGTAATACGTACATGTTCGATATAGGCTCATCATCCAACTGTCCAGATGGTACCACGCTGTACTTCTTAAATTCAGTGGGAACGGAGGTCGCACAGATATCAACAGAAAACGGCAAAACTTCAGGTTATCAGGTAAATATACCCTCAGACAAAACGGGTGATTTAACCATAAACGTGCAAGATAAAAGATACAACTACGTTATTAAAAAAACAATTACGCCAAGTTATCATACCTTCACCTCCCCTGGTGGACCTGATTCTGAGATACTTGGGCTATTCAAACGTGTCATACCAAGCATTGAGGAGTATAATACACTATATGGTACCAATTGGTACTCAAACAAAATCACTTCTGATATTCCAACTGGGTGGACTTTGGCTTCTATTGATGACTTTGATGAAAGCAGGCTAAACACTTACGCCACAAATGGGCTCAACGGCGTCGGCGATATGGAATATAATCCTTTTGAATTTTCTGAGAGATGGGAAACGAGTCTGGTTGTTTGGATCGACCAGACATGGTATCAAATAGATCCAAATAGCCGACCACATCTATATATGTGGAACACAATACGATTACAATGGATAAGCAATAACTTTTATAACATATGGGTGAGCGGTCCAAGCACTGCAGATCTATGGAAATATGAATACGGCGCTCCTATGACTATCTATTTATTATTGAAAAAGAGCAAATAACTGACCTTGAATCGCAATAAATCGTGTAGGTGTAACCACCCACGCAGCATAGCCCCAATCCGCTACCCTTGAGGTAGTAAGTTGCTACCCTACTTGGGAGCGGACAAGGGTTAGAAGACATTTTCATTTGCAATTTAGTAATAATACAGAAAAAAACTTCTTAACCTGAAATCGAGACCAATGAAGGGAAGAAACGTTTTTCGATCGTTGGTTTTAGACTGGAACAGCCCCGCCGGCGCAGGGCCGGCGGGACGCTCCGGTCGCATCTGTAAAAGAGCAACCCTATAAACTGATAATACACTTTTTCTGACAATGAAAGAACTAAAATTACTGGCTTTTGTCTCGATCGACGGCTACTCGTCGCGGCTGAATGGCGACATGGACTGGGTCTACAACGGCGATCAAAGCCCGTTGGAAGTCTACGACTTCACCTCGTTTTTTAACAGCATCGACCATGTCGTCATGAACCGCATGCAATACCTGTCGCTGCGTTTCCAAGACTATATCTGGCCGATCCGCGACAAACAATGTTTCGTGCTAACGGGCAAAGGCTCCCCCGTCCCCATCTCCAACCGTGGCCTCCTCCGTTTCGAGCTACTGACGTCCGACGACGACCACGGCAAAAACGCCCTCCAATACGTTCGCGAACTGTGCACCCAACCCGGCGAAGGCGATATCTGGGTCATGGGCGATTACCGCCTGACGGCAGCATTATTGCAACACGACCTGATCGACGAAATCAACATCTTGCGTCTGCCCATCACGCTGGGCAACGGCATCAGTTTCCTCACCGGCTTCGGTGCAGAGAAAGCGTGGCACCTCAGCCAGGTTTCGGAGTTAGCCGGCGGCGCCATCCTAACTCGCTACCGCCGACCTGCCGACGCCGCGAATGCCTTACCGGACGAGAAGACGCAACGCAGGACGTTATTGCGCGCAATATAACGGACAGTGAATAGTGAATAACGAATAGTTAATAATTAGGCTCTATACCCACACAAAACGTTGTTGGCCGGCGGGCATTCCGTTAGGAATGCCTCGCTCGGTAGAAAAAAGAGGCCACCGCTGTTTCTGCATCCTGTCAGGGATGCATCCTTAACAGGATGCAGGGGTTGGAGAGGCGCATTCCATTCTACCGAGCGATACATCCCTAACGGGATGTAAGCCTTGCAAAATTACTCATTTTAAATTCAATCATTATATGTTATTTATTTCACGTTCCTGACCGGATCAGAACAGGCTCCATGCGACAGTCAGGCCGGCCATCACGATGGCGACCATGCTCATCAGCTTAATCAGGATGTTGAGGCTGGGGCCTGACGTGTCTTTAAACGGGTCGCCCACCGTATCGCCGACGACGGTGGCTTTGTGTACGTCGCTGCCTTTGCCGCCGTGGTTGCCCTCTTCGACATGCTTCTTGGCATTATCCCAGGCGCCTCCGGCGTTGGCCATAAAGATAGCCAGGACGAATCCCGTACTCAATCCCCCGATCAGCAAGCCGACGACGCCGGCTACACCGAAGATAAGCCCTGCCACGACAGGCGCGACGATCGCCAGCAGCGACGGGACGATCATCTCCCGCTGCGCCCCCTTGGTCGATATCTCGACGCAACGGGCATAGTCGGGTTCGCCCTCGCCGGTCAGGATGCCTTTGATCTCGCGGAACTGGCGGCGTACCTCTTCCACCATGTGTCCGGCGGCACGCCCTACGGCGTTCATCGTCAGTCCGCAGAATACAAACGCCATCATCGACCCCAGGAAGACGCCGACCAGCACCCTGGGGTTCATCAACGTCACATCATAATAGATCATAAAGTCGGTAAACGACGCCTTTGACAGGGCGATCTCATGCCCGTCGGCAAACGTCAGGACGCTCTGCCCCAGACGCAAAAGCCCTATCTTTATCTCTTCTATATAGGAGGCCAGCAACGCCAGGCCGGTCAGCGCCGCCGATCCGATGGCGAAGCCCTTACCCGTCGCGGCGGTCGTATTGCCCAACGAGTCCAGGGCGTCCGTCCGTTTGCGTACCTCTTTGCCCAGTCCGCTCATCTCCGCATTTCCGCCGGCATTGTCGGCGATCGGGCCGTAAGCGTCGGTCGCCAGCGTAATCCCCAGCGTCGACAGCATCCCCACTGCCGCAATACCGATACCGTACAATCCCATCCCCACATTGCTGAAATCAAACCCCGACGCAAAAAGGAACGCGCAGATAATCCCCGTCACCACAGCCAGTACCGGAATAGCCGTCGACAGCATCCCCAGCCCAAGCCCGGAGATAATGACGGTGGCCGGCCCTGTTTTACCGGCCTCCGACACCCGTTGCGTCGGTTTGTACGACTGGGAGGTATAGTATTCCGTCGCCTGCCCGATCACGATTCCGACAAGCAAGCCCACGACTACGGCGCAACTGATCCAGAACCAGTTCTCCATCCCCAGCAGGTACAGTATGCCGAACGTCGAAGCGGCGATCAGCGCCGAACTCAGGTTCGTCCCTGCCGCGAGCGAGCGCAGCAACTGCTTGATCCCTGCATCCTCTTTCGTGCGCACGGCAAAGATCCCGATAATAGACAGTACGATCCCTACGGCGGCAATCAGCATCGGCGCCATAATCGCTTTGTATTGCAGCACGATATCGCCGGTCGGCACAAAGGCGGCGGCGCCCAGGGCAGCCGTGGCCAGTATCGAACCGCAATAGGATTCGTACAGGTCTGCGCCCATGCCGGCGACATCCCCCACATTGTCCCCCACATTGTCGGCAATCGTGGCCGGGTTGCGCGGGTCGTCCTCCGGAATACCGGCCTCTACCTTGCCGACCAGGTCGGCGCCCACATCGGCCGCTTTCGTATAGATCCCGCCGCCTACGCGGGCAAAGAGCGCCTGCGTCGAAGCGCCCATGCCAAAGGTGAGCATCGTCGTCGTGATGATGCTCAGCTTATGTGTCGGGTCTAACGCCTCGGCAGGGATCCGCCAATTCAGCAACCAATACCAGAAAGAGATGTCGAGCAGCCCGAGGCCGACCACCACCAGCCCCATGACTGCGCCGCTGCGGAAAGCGACCTGCAATCCTTTATTCAGCGACCGGCTCGCGCCATGCGCCGTACGCGCCGAGGCATACGTCGCCGTTTTCATTCCCAGGAAACCGGCTAACCCCGAAAAGAAGCCGCCCGTAAGGAATGCAACGGGCACCCATTCGTTTTGGATCCCAAAGCCAAACGCCATGATGGAGAAGAGAATAACCAGGATAATAAAAACCAGGGAGACTACCTTATACTGCTGTTTCAGGTAGGACATAGCCCCTTTCCGCACATGCGAAGCGATTTTAGCCATTAACGGCGTCCCTTCACTCTCTTTCATCATCTGCCGGAAAAAGAACCATGCAAAGCCCAGCGCCAATATAGACGCTACGGGAATCAACCAAAAAATATTCGTAACCATAGATACATGATTTAAAGTTTTAACGCGGGTAAAAGTAAGGAAAATTACCATGTGTGAAAACATTTTCTGTAAGAATAATGTTTGATTATAAAAAAAGATGCATCTTTGTGTGAAGCCAAAGAGAATAAAGTGTGGTATATGACGGGTAAGGATAAAGAAGTCAGGTATAAGTTGGGTCTTGCACTGAGCGGCGGAGGAGCAAAAGGGTTCGCCCATATCGGAGTGTTCCGCCTGTTGGAAGAATATCAGATCGTTCCGGATATCATTTCAGGTACCAGTGCAGGAGCCTTGGCAGGCGTTCTGTTTGCCGACGGGTACTCGTCGGAGGAGATTCAGGAGCTGTTTATCGGCAGGGAGTTTTCGGAGTTTGCCAAACTCCAGCTGCCGATAGCCGGGTTGTTTGACAGCCAGCGGTTCCGCCTTTTCCTGGAGAGACACCTGCGTGCCAAGCGGATCGAAGAGCTGAAGATACCTTTGGTAATCGTAGCGACAGACCTGGACAGAGGGATAAGCTGTGAATTTCGGGAGGGGCCGATCGTCGATCCGGTCGTCGCCTCGTGCAGCATCCCGATTATCTTCAATCCGGTGGAGATCAACAGATCGCACTACGTAGACGGCGGACTGTTCCGTAACTTCCCGGTGACGACGATACGGAAAGAGTGCGAACGCATCATCGGCGTCAACGTAAGCCCCCTGATCCCCCAGAAATACAAACAGACGATATGGAGCATCGCCGAACGTTCCTATCATTATATGTTCAGGGCGAATACGCTGGAAGACCGCCTGCTGTGCGACATCCTGATCGAGACCAAAGAGGCCGGTTCGTACAAAACCTTTGATCTCGACAACATTCCCACCCTGGCAAATATTGGATATGAAGCGGCAGTACAAGCATTCGAAAAAGCAATACAAAAACAGGAAATAGACCGGTTGATAGAAGCAGCTATGGCCGTAGAGAGATAAAGATTAATCTATAGATATAAAATGGATATGAAAAAAATGACTATTTATCAGGTTTTCCCTCGTTTATTTGGTAACAGGAGGGCTTCTCTGGTCAGGAACGGAAACCTGGCGGAGAACGGGGTAGGTAAGTTCTCGGCGTTTACGCCTGCCGTTTTGAGAGCGATTAAAGAGTTGGGTATAACGCACGTATGGTATACCGGAGTGATCGAACATGCGACGCAGGCCGACTATACCGCCTACGGCATCCGGAAAGACCACTCCGCCATCGTAAAAGGGAAAGCCGGCTCCCCTTATGCCATCAAAGACTATTATGACGTAGACCCCGACCTGGCCGACCACGTCCCCTCCCGGATGGAGGAGTTTGAAAGCCTCGTCGAACGGACGCACACCGCCGGCATGAAAGTGATCATCGACTTCGTCCCCAACCACGTCGCCCGACAATACCACTCCGACGCCCGCCTGCCCTACGTCAAAGACCTCGGGCAACACGACAATACCCTGCTGGCGTTCGACGTGAACAACAACTTCTACTATATCCCCCACCAGCCGCTCATGATCACCCGCCACATGCAGGATGAAGACTTCGAATACAGCGAGTTCCCCGCCCGCGCGACGGGCAACAACCGCTTCGACCCCTTCCCCTGCGAGCATGACTGGTACGAAACCATCAAGCTCAACTACGGCGTGAACTACCAGGCGGGCGTGGCCTGCTTCTGCCCGCTTCCCGATACGTGGACAAAGATGCTGGATATCCTGCTCTTCTGGGTCGGTAGGGGGGTAGACGGCTTCCGTTGCGACATGGCGGAGATGGTGCCGGTGGAGTTCTGGGAGTGGGTCATCCCCGAAGTGAAGAAAGCGCGGAACGTCTGTTTCATCGCCGAAGTATACAATCCGGCGGAATACCGCAACTACCTGCACCGCGGCCATTTCGACTACCTCTACGACAAAGTCGGCCTGTACGATACCCTCCGGGCGGTCACCTGTGGCCACGCCCCGGCCTCGGATATCAGCAAGACCTGGCAGGCCGTCGAGGGGATTCAGCCCAACATGCTCCATTTCCTCGAAAACCACGACGAACAGCGTATCGCCTCCACATTCTTTGCCGGCAACGCCCGCGCCGGCATACCGGCCATGATCGTCGCCGCCACCCTCAACACCAACCCCGTCATGATCTACAACGGACAGGAGTTGGGCGAACGCGGCATGGACGACGAGGGCTACAGCGGATGCGACGGGCGCACCACCATCTACGACTACTGGAGCATGGAGAGCATACGCAACTGGCTGAACCAGCTTTCGGGAAAGGAAAACAGCCTGACCGAAGAGCAGTCCGCCCTCCGCGCGACCTACGCCCGCCTCCTGAACCTCACCCAGACGGAGCCGGCAATCACCCAAGGCCTCTTCCACGACCTGATGTATGCCAACACCGCCAATCCCCAGTTCGACCCGGCGAAGCAATACGCTTTCCTGCGCAAACACGGAAACGAGGTCATCCTCTGCATCGCCAACTTCGACACGAAAGACTGTACGACCGCCGTCTACATCCCCTCGCACGCTTTCGAAGCCCTCTCTTTCGGCGACAACAAACCCGCCTGCCTCACCGACCTACTCACCGGAGACCAGTCCGCCGGCACCCTCACCAGCGCCTACCCCTACCGCCTCCCCCTCCCCCCCCAATCCGCCAAACTCCTAAAATTCACCTTTGAGAGCTGAAATGAGTTGAGAATTGAGAGTGGAGAGTTGAGAGTGAAAAAGAACCTGTGCGTGTAATAGGGGCATTGCGAACGCCCAATAAACCAGGTTTATCAAAAAGGGAAATGACGGCGATAGCAATCCCGTTAGGGGGAGCGAGCGGGAGAACGTCATGTCGACCGAGCGCAAACAGGACGTCATGTCGACCGAGCGAAGCGAGTGGAGACAACTCCGATCGCAAGGGCGGTAAATGAGTGTGTCGCACCTCTGGATTGCTTCACTGCGTTTATAATGACGAGAATTTACAATCGGCTAAAAATCAATCAATTCTCGTCATTTCCCCTTTTTGATAAAC
>JAISRY010000034.1 GCA_031273385.1 Tannerellaceae bacterium
ACAATGGCATCCACGACGGCGACGGTCGTCAGGTTCAGGATATCGCGCGTAGAGCTCTCCAGGTCGGTAAAGTGAATGGGTTTGTTCAAGCCCATCTGGATAGGGCCGATACTCTCCCCGATCCCCATTTCGAGCAGCAGTTTGTAGGCGCTGTTGGCCGAACTGAGGTTGGGGAAGATGAGCGTATTGACCTCTTTCCCTTTCAGCTTATTGAACGGATAGGTCTCGTCACGCAGTTTCCTGTCCAGCGCGAAATTAACCTGCATCTCGCCATCCACCGTGATGTCGGGATAGTTGGTATGCAAATAGTCGATCGCTTCATGCACTTTCACCGGGCTGCCCTGGCTGTCCGCCCCGAAATTGGAGTAGGAGACCATCGCCATCACCGGCTCATGGGCAAAGAACTTCACGGAATCATGGGTCAGCCGGGCGACATCTTTCAGTACGTCGGCCGAGGGGTGGCGGTTGACCAATGTATCGGCAATAAAAAACGTCCCCTTTTTGCTGATCACAATATTCATCGCCCCGAAATGGGTATAGGAAGAGCGGATGCCGATGATCTGCCCGGCCATCTTCGTCACCTCCGCATAGCGGCTGTATACGCCTGTAACGAAAGCGTCCGCATCGCCGGTTTTGACCATCATCATACCAAAGGCATTCCGGTCGACCATCTTCTCGCAGGCTTCGGCAAAGGTCACGCCCTCGCGGGCTTTATCCTCCGAAAGCATCTTTGCGTACCGGTTGCGCCGGTCGTTTTCGCGGTCGTGGCGCAGGTTCACGATCTCTATACCCTCCAGGCTCAGGTTCTCTTCCGCCGCGATCTTATGCAGGCGCTCCTCATTCCCCAGCAAGACCGGATAACAGATCCCCTCCGCCTTTGCTTCGACGGCGGCTTTCAGCATATTGACATGGTTCGCTTCGGCAAAGACCACCCGCTTGGGATTCGCTTTTGCCATATCGGTAAAGGAGCGGAGCAGCTTATTATCATACCCCATCATCTCGCGCAGGTGGTTGCCATACCCCTCCCAGTCGGTGATCGTCCGGCGCGATACGCCCGACTGGATCGCCGCTTTGGCAACGGCGACGGAGACGCGCGTCAACAGCCTTGGGTCAAGCGGTTTGGGAAGAATATAGTCCCGCCCGAAAGTGGTACGCTTCAGCTTATACGCCGCATTCACCACATCCGGGACAGCCTCTTTCGCCAGGTCGGCAATCGCATACACCGCCGCCAGCTTCATCTCTTCATTGATCGTCCGGGCGTGCGTATCCAGCGCGCCGCGGAAAATATAGGGAAACCCCAGCACATTATTAATCTGGTTCGGATAGTCCGAACGTCCGGTAGCGAATATAATATCTGTACGGGAAGCCATCGCCTCGGCATACGATATCTCCGGGTTGGGATTCGCCAGGGCAAAGACGACAGGGTTGTCATTCATGGATTGCAGCATCTCTTTTGTCAGCACGTCAGCGACGGAGAGTCCGAGAAAAACATCCGCCCCTACCATCGCCTCCTCCAGCGATGCGATCGCACGATCGGTGGCAAACTCCTTCTTCGCCTCGTTCAAATCCGTGCGGTGAACGGACAGGACGCCCTTGCTGTCGCACATAATGATATGCTCTTTCTTCACGCCCAGCATCATATACAGCTTCGTGCAGGAGATCGACGCCGCGCCCGCGCCATTGACCACAAGCCTGACCTCCTCCACTTTCTTGCCGGCAATTTCAAGGGCATTGAGCAATCCCGCCCCCGAAATAATCGCCGTACCGTGCTGGTCGTCATGCATAACGGGAATGTCCAGCTCCGCTTTCAGCCGCGCTTCGATCTCAAAACACTCCGGCGCCTTTATATCCTCCAGGTTAATCCCGCCGAAAGTGGGGGAAATCGCTTTTACCGTCTGTATAAACTTGTCGGTATCTTTCTCGTCCACTTCGATATCGAACACATCTATACCCGCAAATATCTTAAACAAAAGCCCTTTACCCTCCATCACAGGTTTGCCGCCCAGTGCGCCTATATCGCCCAACCCCAGCACGGCCGTCCCGTTGGAAATAACGGCTACCAGGTTTCCTTTTGCCGTATACTTGTAGGCATCCAGCGGATTCTTTTCGATAGCCAGACAAGGTTCCGCCACTCCCGGGGAGTAGGCCAACGATAGATCGGCCTGTGTGCTGTACGGCTTTGTAGGCACCACCTCTATTTTCCCCGGTTTCCCCTCTGCATGATACCTAAGGGCATCCTCTTTCGTCGTCTTTGTCATAAGCCTTCATTTTATATTAATAATAAGACGCTACAAAAGTAACAATTCTGATTCAGCCACCTACCGCCGCCACAGCAAAAAACAAAAAACCGCCACCACAAGGAGAAGCCCCCCGCCGAGTAGCGGCACACCCTCCCGTCAGCAGTAGCGCCATCATCAGCAGGATTGCTTGTCCTCTAAGAGGCTTAAGAATCTTAAGGGGTTAAGAACCTAAGGGGTTTAAGAATCTTAAGAATCTTAAGAACCTTAAGCCTCTTAGGGGAATCCCAACCTCGCGCGTATCCGCGCGAATGTGTGCGTGTGTAGAGACGCAAAATTTTGCGTCTCTACATTGACATCCCGTCATATCCATCGTCATACCCCTCATAAATCACGCTATCGCCGTCATTTTACCCGTTATTCCGTGAATAGGGCGGGCAAATCGCTTTCGCAGAGGTATTCCATGTTTTGCCGGCGGATGACTTCGCGTGCCGCTTCACGGTTGTTTGTCCGTAAAATAAGGATGGCTTTTCCGCCTGCGACGAAGCTGTACATGTATTCGATGCTCAGCCCGGCTTTGGTGAAATGGGTCAATGTCTGTGCAAAACTGCCTGCCGGCGGAGCGGTGACGACCGCCAGCACGTCCGTCAGGTTGGCGCTGACGTTATTGCTTTTCAGGATCGTATAGGCTTTTTGCGGATCGTCTACAATGATCCGCATAATGCCAAATTCGGAGGTGTCGGCGATCGTTGCGGCGACGATCCGGATGTTCTCTTCCGCCAGGAGCGCCAGGATTTCGCACAACGCCCCGTATTTGTTTTCCAGGAAAACGGATAGTTGATGAATAGTCATAATGAATGGATTTATAGGAGTTTTCTTAAATCTTTTACGCGCACGGCTTTCCCTTCCATGACGGGAAGCGAGCCTTTTGCCACCAGTTTGATGCGGGGAGTCAGCAGCAACTCATCTTTTAATTGCCGGGTGATCTCTTTGGCCAGGCGTTGCAGTACGCTGTAATCGTCGGTAAAGAGATCGCTCAATTCTACCTCGATCAGCATTTCGTCGCTGTTGCCGACGGTCTCCAGCGTGATCAGCCAATTGTTTCCCAACTCGTTGAACTGCATCAGGATGTTTTCTATCTGGACGGGGAAGAGGTTCACGCCTTTCATGATGATCATGTCGTCGCTGCGTCCCTGGAAGCGCGACAGGCGTTTGTGCGTACGCCCGCACGGGCAGTCGCCCTGTATGATCCGCGTCAGGTCCCGGGTACGGTAGCGCAAAAGGGGCATCGCCTCCCGGTTGATGGTCGTCAACACCAGCTCCCCCACCTCTCCGTCGCGCACGGGGAGAAGCGTTTCGGGATCGATCACCTCTACGACGACATAGTCTTCCCATACGTGCAGCCCGTTCTGCTCCGTACACTCAAAGGCCACGCCCGGCCCGTTCATTTCCGACATGCCGAAACAGTTGTATGCCTTTACGCCCAAAAGCTGTTCGATCCGCTTGCGTTGCTCTTCCGAATGGGGTTCGGCGCCGATACAGATGGTTCTCAGTTGCGTATCGCGGCGCGGGTCGACGCCTGTTTCGTACATCACCTCAGCCAACCGTGCCGCATAGCTGGGTATGATATGGAGGCAGGTGACATGGAAATCCTTGATGAATTTGATTTGCCGTTTCGTATTCCCCGCGGCAGCCGGTATGGTGAGCGCCCCCAGCCTTTCGGCGCCATACTGGAAGCCGAGCCCTCCGGTAAACATGCCGTAGCCCGACGTGTTCTGAAAGACATCCGTATCGCGCAAACCCACCATATACATGCAGCGGGCGACCTGGTCCGCCCATTCCTCGAGGTCTTTCCGCGAATGGAGTACGACGGTGGGGTTGCCGGTCGTCCCGCTGGAGGAGTGGAGGCGTACACATTCCTTGAGCGGGATGGCCGCCATCCCGAAAGGATAGGTGTTGCGCAGGTCGTCTTTCGTGGTGAAAGGGATCTTGTGCAAGTCGCCCAATGAGCGGATACTACCGGCGGTGATGCCGTTTTCCGCGAACCGTTTCTTATAAAAAGGAGATCTTCCCGCCGCCTCTATGGTGTCCTTCAACCTTTCCCATTGCAGTTTTTCCAGCTTTTCGCGGCTTAGCGTCTCCATTTCCCGTTGCCAATACGTCGTCATTTTCGAAGCGTTATGATCTGTTTTTCATATAATCCGGCAACAAAGATATCGTTTATCCGTGAATGACACCAATGTCTGAATCAGAATTTACAGAATGATAGACTGTCTGAATCAGAATTTACAGGATGATAGACTGTCAGAATCAGAATTTACAGGATGATAGACTGTCAGAATCAGAATTTACAGGATGATAGAATTTACAGAATTCCTGGTTCGACATACACAACCGTAGGGCGCAAGCAAGAACGTCATGTCGACCGAGCGCAGCGAGTGGAGACACCTCCGATCGCAAGGGCGGACGGGTCGATCGGTGGTGTCTCCACTCGCTGCGCTCGGTCGACATGACGTTTTTCGATTCGTAATTCGTAATTCGTAATTCGTAATTGAAAATGTGTCTCAACTCGTAAGCTTATGGATCACCTGCATCATCTGCTCACCTAAACCGATCGTATAGCCTTTCGAGGTGAAGACGACGCGTCCGAATGTGTCGGCGATGACGAAGAGGGGGAGCTGGTTGGTGTCGGGCAGGTTCATGGCGGAGGCCAGCATGGAGCGGATGCTGTGGGCGGTATCAATGCCGTAGACGATCGTGGACGGTAGGGCGCCGAACTCTTTCGCATCGAAATTCGTCCAGTCCCGCTCGTCGTTGAACAGCAGGAGTAGCGGGCGGTTCCAGGCCTCGAACGCTTTGGTAAATGCCGCGATGTCCCGCATGGCATGGTTGGTAGGCTCCTGGCGGGGGCCGAGGATGCCGATGATGAAATATCCCCGTCCGGTGGTGGAGAGGATCGTCGTTTCCTCGCCGTTGTCGGCACGGCGGAACCTGGCCTCCACGTCGCCGAGCGTACCGATCACCTGAATATCGTCCTGGTTTTCACGCATCACCAGGCCGACGTGCGTCGTCTTCCCCCTCTCCACACGGAAAGAGGCGACATTGGCCAGCACATGGCCTTTGGCCATTCGGTTTCCGGTGATCAGGAGGTAATCCCCCTCATCCATCGGAAGCGGTTGTTTGAACAGTTGGCTCCAGGTGTTTCCGCCGCCCATATCGGCTATGCCGGATTCGAAATCGAGGGTTTGCAGTTTGCCGGACGGCAGGATCTTAGCCACGGTGAAATGGCTGTAATAGACGGGGTCGGCCAATGTCTTGATGGCTTGATAATCGACCGTAACGCTGCCCTGCTCCGCGACGACGGACTCAGCCGATTCGAAATCCACATCCACCCATTTCTCCCCCGCGAGGTATTGCACCTTACCGGTGACCCGTTCGATTCTGGAGGGGACGCCAAAGCTCCGCATCAGCGCCACAAAGAAGATGTTGCGGGAATGGGCGTCGGCCACACGCGCACGCCATACGCCCAAAGGCATCACCGGGATACGCTGCGGATTCAGCCGCTCCTTGACCGCAATATGCGCTTTCACCCATTCGACGATGGCCTGCGGGTTGTTTTTCGCCGTGGCCGACAAGTCCGCCGCCTCCGCCCGTAACAGAGAGCGGTAAGGCGTCAACAGCTCGTTGGCGACGCGGGGATTCAATACATAGGCCTCAAACAGCGCACCGGAACGCCGGCCTGTGTTCTGCATGTGGTCTGCCAAGACGGAAGACGGCGTGTCGCGGAGGTCTTTCGGCGAGATAACGCCCAATAGCGCCATGGCCAGATCGCTGTTGTCGGGGGCGGCCAGGCGGAGCAGACGTTCGATCTCCCTCCAGTTGCCGCGGCTGCCCGTCATATAACGCACTGTCGCGGCAGGGTCTATCCCCAGCTCATCCGCCAGCGCTTTTGCCGTCTCTTCGCTGCAAAACGTGGCGACATACTCGTTCCGGATCACATCCTCTTCCAGCAAACGCCGGGCGTTTTCCTCTTGCTGCGCCTCCGTCACCTCCACCGCTATCGAGCCGGCTACCGGAGGGACGATATCCAGCGGGAACGACACCTCGTCCCCGGGACGTTTATCCAGCGTAACCGTGACCTGCTCCTCTTTCCCAAAGGATATCCGGCTAAAACCGAACGCTCCCCCCTTGGTAGCCCAAACCAGCATATCGCCCTTACCGGCCGACAGAAAGGCTTCACCCTCCGCATCGGTCATCTTCCGGGCTACGGTATAAAATTCGGCATAGTTATAGAGCTTGAACTCCACCTCGGCATCCTTCACCGGATGGCCTTTCGTATCGACCACCCGTACCCTACCCTTAGCCGTCGGCGCATAGTTGTCGATCACGTTGATTTCGGTATAACAATCCGTTCGCTCCATCGTCTCTTCCGGGCCGTCGTATTTCCCGAAGACCTTGGTATGCATCAGCATACCCCTGTAGGCCGGCTCGTTAAACCATCCGAGGTTCAACACCGGCTCCGGCTCGCAGGCGCCCATAAAATACCACTTCCCGTCGACCCAGGCCTCCACCCATGCGTGGTTGTCGTCGGTATGCGCCCAACGCGGCGTATAGACCTGGCGGGCGGGGATACCGACGGAGCGCAGGGCGGCAACGGTGAAAACAGACTCCTCCCCGCAACGCCCGTAGGCCGTCCTGACGGAGGCTAACGGCGAACTGGTACGCCCGTCGGAGGGCGTATAGATCACCTTTTCGTGACACCAGTGGTTGACCTCCAAAACGGCGTCGTAGAGCGAAAGCTCCCTTACGCGATCTTTTAACTCTTCGTAAAAAACCAGGCGGCTGTCGTCCAGGTTTTCATTATTTACCCTGACCGGCAGGACAAAGTGCCGGAAGATCACCTCCGGAATACTGTCGCCCCACGGCATTTCCGCCTTTGCCCGGAAAGAGGAGCGTATATTTTCCAGGTAAAACGCCCCGCTGTAGTCCGTCATATCGCCAATCGGCATATAGGCATACAGGAACGCCAACGCCTCCTTTTCCACCGCCGGCAGGGGTTGGTCAAACACCTCAAACAGGCCGCCCTCCGGAAAGAGCGATTGCTTTACCCGGAAATCATGCGTCACCTGCCGCCTTGCCGCTTTATCTCCGATGAAATGCGGTTGTTGATCGCACCCCACACACAAAAGGAGGAGCGGAAGAGCGATACTGAAAATCTTAGTTCTTTTATCCATAACAAGTTAGTTCTATATTTTTTTTATTTTTTATACGGCAAAAACGGGATGATAAAAAAGGCGGGGATGCAGCATACCGTTACCCAGATAAAAAAGGACCGGTAGCCGATCATCTCCTGTATCCATCCCGAAATCATACCCGGCAACATCATCCCCAACGCCATGAATCCCGTACAGATGGCATAATGGGAGGTCTTATACGCCCCGTCGGAAAACAGCATCAGATACATGCCGTAGGCCGTAAACCCGAAGCCATACCCGAACTGCTCCGCAGCGACGCACAGGTTGATGACCCAACCGCTCTCCGGCATGGCGTAAGCGAGGTAAAAGTAGGCCAGGTTGGGGATCGAAATAGCCAACGCCATCGGAAGAAACCAGCGCCTCAACCCGCCGTATTTCGCGATAACGATGCCCCCCAGGATGCCGCCCAACGTCAAGGCGATCAAACCGATGCTACCATAAATAGCCCCTACCTCGCCCGTAGAAAGCGCCAACCCTCCCGCCTCCTTTTTGTCCAGGAGGAAAGGAGAGGCCAGCTTGACTAATTGGGACTCCCCCAACCGGTAGGTCAGCATGAAAAGCAGCGCCGGAACGATCCCCTTTTTACGGAAAAAACCGGCAAAGGCATTGCCGAAACCGGTGAAGATCGTCCGTACCGTAATCCCTGTACGCTGCTTGTCCTCCGCCGGAAAGGGGAGGATAAACCGGTGCCATATCCAGGCGGCCAGCGCGATGCCCGACAAGGCCAGAAAGGTGATACTCCAGGCGTAGGGCACGTTCCCCGAACGCTTTTCCAGAAAACCGGCAAACATCACCAGCAGCCCCTGCCCCGTCATCATCGCCACACGGTAACAGGTCGTGCGGATGCCGATAAAGAACGCCTGCTTCTCCTCCTTAAGCCCCAGCATATAAAAGCCGTCCGCCGCAATATCATGCGTGGCGGAGCTAAAGGCCATCAACCAGAAAAGGGCGAGCGTCGCCTGCAAAAAGAACCCCGCCGGAACGGTAAAGGCGACACCCGCCATACCCGCACCGATCAGCAGCTCCATGCTGCATATCCACCAGCGTTTGGTTTTTATCAGGTCGACGAAAGGGCTCCAAAGGGGCTTGATCACCCAGGGGAAATAGAGCCAACTGGTATACAGCGCAATATCGGTATTGGAAAGGCCCAGTTTCTTGTACATAATGACGGAAACGGCCATAACGGCGGCATAAGGCAACCCCTCGGCAAAGTAGAGGGAGGGTACCCATGCCCATGCCTTACCTGCTCTCATAGGTCAATCGAAAACGTATCGGCATCTTTCCATACGGGGAATTTCGTCCGTAAATCGTCCAATTCGCTCCTGAGCAGGGTGCAGGTGCGTGTGATCTCCTCCCGCTTGCCGGCATCGGCGAATTTCTTTCCTTTAGGCGTATAGACCAGCGAATCGCCGCGGAAGACGAACCCCTTGCCGTCGATGCCCACGCGGTTGACGCCGCAGACGTAGGCCATATTCTCGATCGCCCTGGCCTGGAGAAGCGTTTTCCAGACTTTCTTGCGTGTCTCCGGCCAGTTGGCGACGTAGATCAGGAGGTCGTAGCCGTTGCCGACATTACGGCTCCAAATGGGAAAGCGCAGGTCGTAACAGACCAGCAGGCGGATGTTCCACCCCTTATACCGCACCGTCGTCTGCCCGTTGCCGGGCGTGAAGTAGCGGTCTTCTTCCGCCATACGGAACAGATGCCGCTTGTCGTAATAATATTCCTCGCCATCCGGCGTAATGAAAAAGGCGCGGTTGTAATACCTGCCATCTTCGGTGGCGATAAAACTGCCGGCAACCGCCATTTTATACCGCTTCGCCCACCCTTTTATCGTAGGGACGGTTTTCCCATCCATCGTATCCCCCAGCTTTTCGACGTTCATCGAAAAACCGGTCGTAAAGGTCTCCGGCAATATGGCAAGGTCTGTCCTCCCGCTCACCCGGCGAAGCAACTCGCCGTAATAGCCGAGGTTCTCATCCCTGTCTTCCCAAATGATATGGGATTGGATCATACTGATACGCAAATCGTCTACCATAATATATTATGTCTTTTTCTATGTTTTCCCGCTTTCAGAGGCCTGTTCGAAATTCCCGGGATGACGCGCCGTCACGCCACGGTAAAACGTCCTGATCCTGTGCATATCCGCCTCCACGTCGCCGGTCGGGTAAAAGAGCGCCTTCACCCCCACCTCTTTCTTCTTATAATCCAGATAGGCGACAAGGATGGGCACGTTGGCTTTTACGGCGATATAGTAAACGCCTTTCTTCCATTCTCCGGCCTTTTTCCGTGTCCCCTCCGGGGTGATCGCCAAATGAAATTCATCCCGCCGGGCGAACTCTTCCGCCATCTGGTCTGTCACCGACATCGGCTTACGCCGGTCTACCGGAATACCGCCCAGGGCGCCGAACAGCAGGTTAAAAGGAAAGAAAAGCCACTCCTTTTTGATCAGGAAACAGGCTTTCCGCCCGATAGATACATAAAAAAGCTTCCCCAAAGGGAAATCCCAATTGCTGGTATGGGGAGCGACACAAATCACACATTTCGGCACATATTCCCCCAGCGGCCCCAGCTTCCACCCCAACATGCGAAGCAGCCATTTACTGATCGCTTTCCTCATCTTTCAACCATTGTATTGCTGTTTTGTACTATTAAGAAAGGCAAAGTTAAACATTTGTCACCAAATAACCACTTTTATTTTTATCCTATTTTTATTTCCTAACCTCATTGTCAATGATCCAACCAAGTTTATCAAAAAGGGAAATGACGGCGACAGCGTTTAGTGCCCGTCATTGCGAGTACCCAATAAACCAGGTTTATCAAAAAGGGAAATGACGGCGATTGCAATCCCGTTAGGGGGACCGAGCGGGAGAACGTCATGTCGACCGAGCGCAGCGAGTGGAGACACCTCAGATCGAAAGGGCAGGCGGGTGCGATCTGAGGTGTCTCCAC
>JAISRY010000138.1 GCA_031273385.1 Tannerellaceae bacterium
TTTGTGGAAAGGGGAGAGCAGTTCTACGATCAATGCGTATAAATGGATGGCCAGCGTATATATCATACCCGTCGTTCCCTTGGTTTGCTTAGTTTAATACCTCGATAGCCCGCATGAGACGGCGGATGGTCTCCTCCTTGCCCAGCGCTTCGGTGATCAGGAAAAGGTGCGGCCCCTTGCTTTCGCCCACCAATGCCAGGCGTGCGGCGTTCATGATATCGCCCAGGTGGTAGCCGTTGCTTTCGATCCAGCTTTTTACGGCCTCTTCCGTCGTCAGGGCGTCAAACGGTTCGTGTTCGCCAAGCAGCGCGGCCAGCTCCGAAAGCCGGGCGGCGGTATCCGCTTTCCAACGCTTCCTCACCGTCTTTTCATCATACGCGGCAGGGGCGGTAAAGAAAAAGGAGGCCTGTTCCCACAGCTCCCCGACGACGTTGACCCGCTCCTTTACCAGCCCGACCACCTTTTCTACATAGGCCACATCCGCCTTGGCCCCTTTTTCCTCCAACAGCGGCATAAAAAGGCGGGCGATCTCCCCGTTCTCCCGTTGCATCAGGTACTGGTGGTTAAACCATTTCCCCTTCTCGTAATCAAACTTGGCGCCGCTTTTGCTGCATGACGCCAGGTCGAACAGCCGGATCATCTCCGAGAGGGGCATCAGCTCCCGCCCCTCCCCGGGATTCCAGCCCAGCAACGCCAGGAAGTTCACCACCGCTTCCGGCAGGTAGCCGCTCTCGCGGTAGCCCGAAGAGCGCTCCCCCGTCTTGGGGTCTGTCCATTCCAGCGGAAAGACAGGGAAACCCAACCGGTCGCCATCCCGTTTACTCAGCTTCCCGTTCCCCTCCGGCTTCAGCAGCAAAGGGAGATGCGCAAAAGCGGGCATCGTCTGTGTCCAACCGAAATAGCGGTACAGCAACACATGCAACGGGGCGCTCGGCAACCACTCTTCGCCGCGGATCACATGCGTGATCTCCATCAGGTGATCGTCCACGATATTGGCCAGGTGGTAGGTCGGCAAACCGTCGGCTGACTTATACAACACCTTGTCGTCCAGTACGGACGAATGGATGACCACATCCCCGCGGATCAGGTCGTGGACATGGATGTCTTCGCCCGGTTCAACCTTTATGCGTACCACATACGGATCCCCCTCTTCGATCCGGCGCGCCGTCTCTTCCGCGGGCAGCGTCAACGAGTTACGCATCGCCATGCGCGTAGAGGCATCGTACTGGAAATTCGCCGTTTCACCCCGCTTCTTCTCCAGCTCCGCAGGCGTATCAAACGCATAATAGGCATGGCCGGATTCCAGCAATTGCCTTACATATACTATATAGATATCTTTCCGTTCGCTCTGCCGGTAGGGGCCATAGCTGCCGCCATATCCGGCGCCCTCGTCAAAAGGGATACCCAGCCAGCGGAACGCATCGACGATATAGGCCTCCGCCCCCGGTACAAACCGCTGCGAATCGGTATCTTCGATGCGAAGAATAAAATCCCCGCCATGCTGTGCCGCAAATAAATAGTTGTATAATGCCGTTCGTACACCCCCGATGTGCAGCGGCCCTGTCGGGCTTGGAGCAAAGCGGACTCTTACCTTTCGTTGAACCATCATGTTCTTTTTTCTATCAATAATGGCCGCAAAATTAGTGGTTTTTTTTCTCTTACTAAATTTTTTACGTACATTTCGCTCCTAATTACCAAGGTGCAGGATATGAAATTGAACTATCATACGGTTCCTACCGCTGTTTTCTTCGTCGTTGCGGCGATTCTGATTGCCTACTTCTTCCCGCGTGAGGGCAAGTTCCGGTACCAGTTCTATGAGGGGAAACCCTGGCGTTACGAACTGCTGACGGCTCCGGCCGATTTCCCGATCTACAAGACGGACGAAGAGGTGAAAGCCGAAAAAGACAGCGTCCTCAGCCGCTTCGAACCCTATTACCGTTTAGACCCCACGGTCGGGGCAAGGCAGATCGAAAAGCTGAGGGCGACCTATAACGCCCAGTCCCCCCAACGGATCACCCCCTCCCACATACAGTCCATCGAAAAAAGCCTCGTCCGCCTATACCAGACAGGCATCCTTTCGCACCAGGACAAGGAAACGCTCGAGAAAGAGAACCGGGGGCGGATCAATATCCTGAGAAACAACATCGGCAACCCCCAATATATCTCCACCCTCTACACCACCCGGACGGCGTACGAATTTATCCTGGACAACGCCCCCGCCGACCTCGACAAGGAGGCGTTACGCACCTACAATATCAACAACTACCTGGAAGAAAACCTCTTCTACGACGCCGAGATGTCCGACAAAGTCCGGGAGGACAAACTGCAACGCGTCGCCATATCCAGCGGGATGGTGCAGGCCGGCGAACGGATCGTAGACAGGGGGGAGATCATCGATGCGCGAACGTATGAGATCCTCCGCTCGCTCAAGATCGTTCACGAAACGAAATCCGGCGTGACGCAGCAGCAGGGCATTATCTTTGCCGGACAGTTCATCCTGGTCTTCGGGCTGATCTTCTGCCTCTGGCTCTACCTCTGGTCTTTCCGCTCCCGCATCCTGTATAGCCGGAAGAATACGGTCTTCCTGCTGCTGTGCGTCTTTGCCGGTTGCCTCCTGACGGAGCTGTATGTCACGTATAGCCTGTTTAATGTCTATATCCTGCCTTATGCCATTGTCCCGATCGTCGTCCGTACCTTTTTCGACTCGCGGACGGCGCTGTTTGTCCACCTCATTATCGTGCTGATCTGCTCGCTGATGGTGCCCTACCCCCACGAGTTCCTGATCCTGCAAACCGTAGCCGGTATGGTGGTGACGTTCAGCCTGAAAGACCTCTCCGAACGCTCGCAGCTGATCCGTTGCGCGTTCTTTATCTACCTGTCGTACGTGTTTTGCTATATGAGCATGAACGTTTACCTGGAAGCCGTTTTCGATAAGCTGAACTGGCTGATGCTCTTGTATTTCGGCATCAATTTCATCCTCCTTATGTTCACCTACATCCTGGTATACATGCTCGAAAAGGTATTCGGCTATGTGTCCAGTATTACGCTGGTCGAACTGTCGAACATCAACACCCCGCTGTTGAAGAAGCTCTCCGAAGTGGCTCCGGGCACGTTCCAGCACTCCCTGCAGGTCTCCCTCCTGGGGTCGGAAGCCGCAACCAAAATAGGCGCCAACGCCCAACTGGTACGTACCGGCGCCCTGTATCACGATATCGGCAAGATGTCGAACCCCGCGTTCTTCACCGAAAACCAGACCAGCTTCAACCCGCACGACCAGATCACCCCCGAACAGAGCGTCCAGATCATCATCGGCCATGTCACCGAGGGGGTAAAAATGGCCGAAAAAGCCGCATTGCCACACACCATCGTCGATTTTATCCGCACGCATCACGGACGGGGAAAGACCAAATATTTCTACAACATGCTCAAAAACGCCCACCCCGACAAGGAGATTGACGAGGCGATGTTCACCTACCCCGGCCCGAACCCCTTCTCGAAAGAGACCGCCGTCCTGATGATGGCCGACTCCGTAGAAGCCGCCTCCCGCAGCCTGAAAGAGCATACCGAAGAAGAGATCAAAACCCTGGTCAACAAAATCATTGACAGCCAACTCGCCGACGGCCTCCTAAACAACACCCCCCTCACCTACCGCGACATAGAAACCGTAAAAAACACCTTCGTAGAAAAACTCAAAATCATGTACCACACCCGAATAAGCTACCCCGAACTAAAAAAACAGGGGATTTAGTGAATAGTGAGCAGTGAATAGTGAATAGTGAATAGTGAATAGTGGATAGTGAATAGTGGTAGAATGGTCACTGTTCACTATTCACTGTTCACTATTCACTGTTCACTGCCCACTATCTTCCGCGTTTTGTATGTTTCGCCTATTCGGGCTTTTATGATGTAGAGGTGTTGGTGGGGGGCGCGGATTTCGTAGGAGGTTGAGGGGGCGTTTGTCCGGTATATTAATTGGCCGTTTGCGTTGTATATTTGGAGGTTGGTGATTGTTTCGGCGGAACGGATGCGGATGATGCCGTCTTCTGTTGATACGTTCCAGTCGGAGGCTTCGCGGGGTATGGCGGGGGTGTCGGTCGACCGATGTTCCATGCGGAGGGAGAAGCGGTCGTTCAGCTCTATCATGGCGTCGGACGGCGATCTCTTTACGGCGGTAAAGGTGTAGTAGGGGCTCTTTTGGAGGTCGGTTTCGACGGCCTTGCCGTTCCGGTCGTTGTCGATGAGGTAGACGTCATACCCGAAAGTCGCCATGCCGGAGAAGTCCAGCCTCACTTCGCCCTCTTCCGCCATCAGCAACCCAAGGGCGGTGTTGGCGGTATAGTTTCCGTTCGCGTTGATCGCCAACGGCTCTCTTGACGGGGTAAGCGAATAGGCCGACAGCGGTATCTCACTGAAAAACAGTTTGCGGGAATCCTCCGCACCGCAGTAGGCGGGCGAGGCGTTTTCGTCAAAACAGAGAAGCGTACTGCTGGTATGGTTTCCCTGCGTTGCCTTTATGCGCAGCAGGTTGCGCTCTTCCGGCTGTGCGCCGCTACGCAACAGGGTGTAGGGGCTATCTCCCTGTGTGGTTGCCCAGGCGGAAGAGACGGTAAGGGAGCTGACGGTGGCCTGGCGGTCATTCTTTTCGACAAAAAAGGACTGCAAAGGGGGGATCAGGGTCAGATTGCCTTTAGGAATATTATCCGCATTGACAATAATCAGCCGTTGCCCATCAATAGCCGGGCTGCCGGTATATACGTCAATGATGTCCTTATCCGGCAGGCCGTTCCATATCTTGTAGGAATCGCCGATCACGGCGCTGTTTCCCGAAAGGAAAGCCGTAATATCCAGATAGGCCATGAAAGGGTTCGCCACCTGAATCAGCGCACTTCCCGCATCACCGCCATAGACGGGCAGATCGAATGTGTCCTTCGTCCAGGCCGCGCCATCGGTAATGAAGCGGTTTCCGTCCGTGCGGTCGAGGGCGGGCGTAGATTTTCCGTCGGAATAGGTATAGGTGGCGGCCGTTTGCGGGAAGACGAATGCCGAGTCTTTGTTCATCCGGTTGGCGACGACTTTCAGGTTAAAGGCTTTCCCAAGGGGGAGCGGCGTCGCCAGGTTGCCGAAAGTGGCGGTAAACATATTCGCTGTGGCGACGGATCCGGAATTGTCGGGGTTCGCCTGTTGGAAGAGGTTCATATAGACGTCGCCCCACACCGGTTTGACGCCGTCGGTATAATGGTAGTCGCCCGAATAG
>JAISRY010000107.1 GCA_031273385.1 Tannerellaceae bacterium
GTCCATACCCCGCTCTGCGCTCCGCTTGAACGGGGTTATTTAGAGGCAACGCCTCCGGCGTTTGGTCACACCTGCCAAAGGAGAACGTATTGATTATCAGGAGAAACACACCCGTCATTGCGAACGCAGTGAAGCAATCCAGGAAGTGCCACACACAGACGCACCTCTGGATTGCTTCACTACGTTTATAATGACGAGAATTTACAATCGGCTAAAAATCAAGCAATTCTCGTCATTTCCCCTTTTTGATAAACTTGGTTTATTGGACACTCGCAATGGCGTTGTCTAAACGGCATGGGATCAGGGAGTAGGGTGGGGTGTGGCGGTGATGTGAAAAAATGAAAAACAGGTTCAATTGACAATGTGTCATTTCGCCGGTCGTTTTATCGTAGCGATGTTTAACATCGTTTTATGGTGTAATTCCGGAATCTTTTCTTAACTTCGTGTCCATAAGAATATGTTATACATTATATGTATGGATTACTATGAATTGACTTTTACATATCAATCCTCTGTTGAAAAAGAGATCGTTCATGACCTTTTGGCCGCTGAGTTGGGGGAGGTCGGGTTTGAAAGCTTTGTGGAAGCGGATGATGGGCTGAGGGGGTATGTTTCTGAAAAAGAGTATGATGTAGGGGCTGTGGAGAGTCGATTGGCCGCTTTTCCGTTGGAGGGGGTCGCGATTCGTTTTACCGAAAAGCGGATCGTCGGCAAAGACTGGAACGAGGAGTGGGAAAAGAACTATTTTAAGCCGATAGAGATTGGGGATGAGTGTGTTATCCATGCCTCTTTCCATGACGTAAAGCCTGGGTTCAGGTATGATATTACGATCAACCCGAAGATGGCGTTCGGTACGGGTAACCACGAGACGACCTACCTGATGATCAGTGAAATGCTCAGGCTGGAGCTGGCGGGAGAGGCGTTGCTGGACATGGGGTGCGGGACGGGCGTACTGGCTATCCTGGCTTCGATGAAAGGCGCCGACCCTGTGGTGGCGATCGACATCGACGAGTGGGCATACGATAACGCGATAGAAAATAGCCGTTTGAATCATGCCGGCGGTATAGAGGTGAGGCTTGGCGGGGCGGAACGGATACCGGCTTCCGTCGGGTTCGACCTGATCTTTGCGAATATAAACCGCAATATTTTGCTGAGCGATATCCGGCATTATGCGCTCGGTATGAAGCGGGGAGCTTCGCTTTATATGAGCGGGTTCTATACCGGCGACATTCCCGTTATAGAGGCGGAGTGCGCGCGGCAGGGGCTTAGGCTGCTCTCGTCGTCGGAGAGGAACGGCTGGGCGGTGGTAAGGGTAGAAAAAGAATGACGTTACGTTGGTGAACGTTATGGGATTATATAAATGATTTTTAATAGAAAAGAGTATGAAAAGCGTAGATTCAAAATTGTTGCTGGGGCTGATTATCGGCGCGGCAGTGGGTGCGGCCATCGGTTATCTGGCCGGTACGGACAAGAAAGAGGAGTTGCTGGAGGGGTTGAACAAGCTTGCCGGCAAGGTAAAAGACAGTGTGTGTACGGCCATCGACAAGTACAAGGAGTGTGGCTGTGAGGCGGAAGAAACACCAGAAGCGGAATAAGCCGTTCGCATGGAAAAAGATTCGAAGCAGCTGTTCCGCGAGTTGAAGGATGGGATCCTGACGTATGCGGAGTTGAAAGTTGAGCTCTTCCGATTGGGCGCGTATGAGCATACCGGCAAGCTGGTGGGTATGCTTTCATACGGGCTGATCCTGATCCTGTTGGCTTTTTTCCTTTTGTTGTTCCTCTTTCTCTCGGCCGGTTTCTTTTTGAGCGGATGGTTTCATTCCGAGGGGCTTGGCTTCGGGTGTATCGCCGTGATCTACCTGGCTGTGATAGGGGTTGTCGTGGCAAATAAAAGGCGTATTAGCCTGTGGGTCGCAAATAATGTGATTGCCGCTTTGAGAGCGGGTGAAGAAAAAAATGACGAAATTGATGAAAAAGAACGGGACGACCCCTCTGGAGCGGTTAATCGCTGACCGGGCACGCCTCAGCGAGGAATGTCGCAGGCAGGAGCGGCAACTGGACGATGCGTTGGCGTATATGCACGACCATTCGGGCCGATTGCTGCTTTCCGCCCTTTCGCTGCTGCTGTCGCCCGTTTCATCTTCCGCCGTATGGCATATTGCGAAGCCTGTCCTTGTCACGTGGGGGATGGGAAAAGCGCAGTCGTTGCTTCTCCGGTGGGTGAAACGGGTGATTTCCGGGCGCAGGTAGGGATAACAGGCAATGTGGAATAAAAACGCCTCAGGTGTTGTGAATCCGAAATTGTTTTCCTATTTTTGTGCCTCGAAAAAGAACTGTTAGCTCAGTTGGTTCAGAGCGCTGCCTTGACAGGGCAGAGGTCGCCGGTTCGAGCCCGGCACAGTTCACGATTGTTTAATAGAGATTAGAGAATAATGTAGAGGTATAAAACAAGGGCAATATGAGATTAAAAATACCATCTTTGCTGACGCTTTTCGTGTTATTGGCGCTTTTGGCTTCTTGTGCTACGCCTTGTGGATGCTGAACTTTTTTTAGTGAATAGTGAATAGTGAATAGTTTTTAGTAAACCCAATAAAAGTTTTATTACAATGATTAAAGTAGGTATTAACGGTTTCGGCCGCATCGGACGTTTGGTTTTCCGTGCAGCTCAAAAGAGAAATGACATTCAGGTTGTTGGTATTAACGACTTGATCAGTGTTGAATACATGGCTTACATGTTGAAGTATGATACGATTCATGGTCAATTCGACGGAACGATTGAGGTGAAAGATGGTTGTCTGATCGTAAACGGGAACACGATTCGTGTGACTGCTGAAAAGAATCCTGCTGATTTGAACTGGGGTGCGGTAGGTGCGGAATATGTGGTCGAATCCACCGGTTTGTTCCTTTCCAAAGAGAAAGCCCAGGGGCATATCGACGCCGGCGCGAAGTATGTCGTCATGTCCGCTCCCTCCAAAGATGATACGCCCATGTTCGTTTGCGGCGTCAATTCAGACACGTATGTAAAAGGGACTCAATTCGTGTCCAACGCATCCTGTACGACAAACTGTCTGGCGCCTATCGCCAAGGTGTTGAACGACAAATTCGGTATCCTTGACGGGTTGATGACGACGATCCACTCGACTACGGCGACGCAGAAAACCGTCGACGGCCCTTCGGCAAAAGACTGGAGAGGCGGTCGCGCCGCTTCGGGCAATATCATCCCCTCTTCTACAGGCGCAGCAAAAGCGGTAGGCAAGGTGATTCCGCAGTTGAACGGTAAATTGACGGGGATGTCCATGCGTGTTCCTACACTGGATGTATCTGTCGTCGACCTGACCGTTAACCTGGCAAAGCCCGCTACGTATGAAGAGATCAAGGCAGCGATGAAAGCCGCTTCCGAAAACGAACTGAAAGGCATCCTGGGGTATACCGAAGACGACGTGGTCTCTTCTGACTTCATCGGCGACGCCCGTACCTCCGTTTTCGATGCCAAAGCCGGTATCGCGCTGACCGATACGTTTGTCAAACTTGTCGCATGGTACGACAACGAATGGGGCTATTCCTCCAAAGTGCTGGAGTTGATCGCCCACATGAAAAAAGTGAACGGGTAAGTAAAACAAATAAGTATCCGTGGGGCTTCTCCTATTTGGGGGGAGCCTTTTTTTGTGCCTTTTCCATCCTTTTATTGCCTTTTCCGCCCTTTTTTGCGCCGAAGAAAATATTTTTCAAAAATATTTGCAGAATAATTTGGTTTGTATTACAAACCTATTTATATTTGCAGCGCAAACTAATTTAAAAAGGTATGAAACGAGTTGTTTTCTTTATTCTGTTTACGCTGTTATGGCTTCCGTCTGTTGCACAAACTGTTTGTATAAAGGGTATTGTGATAGATGAGAACAGGCAGCCGCTGCCCTTTGTCAACATCTATATAGAGGGGACGATAGAGGGCGCCGCTTCCGGCGAAGACGGTCGCTTCGAATTATGTACGGAGTTGAGGGGTGAGCTGAAGCTGATTGCCTCATTCATAGGGTATACGACATGGGCGAAACGCATCGACACCGGAAATCTGAGCGAACTGGAAATTCAATTGAAACCGCAGTTGCAGTCGATCAGGGAGGTGGTGGTGCAGGCTGGGAATTACCTGCTGAAAAGCGCTTCCACATTGGAACAAAAAAATGCGATCGACCTGATTACGACAGGCGGCACGAAAGGCGACCTCTTTAGCGCCATCGGGCTGTTGCCCGGCACACAGGCGCCCGGAGTGGACGGGCGGATGCTGGTCAGGGGAGGCGACAGCCGCGAATCGCAGACCTATATAGACGGTATGCACCTGCTTTCGCCCTATACGGCAGCGGCGCAGAATACCGGTTCGCGTAGCCGCTTTTCGGCTTTTCTGTTCGACGGAATCAACTTCTCCACAGGCGGTTACTCACCGGAATATACGCAAAGCCTGTCCAGTATTTTGCCACTGACCACCAGCAACGAGAGCGACAATACCAAGCTGGGGTTCAAGCTGATGAATGTAGGGCCGGGAGGCGGCGGGACAAAAGCCTGGAAGAACGGTTCGGCATCGTTTAATGCCGATTATACCGACATGAAGTGGTACCACACGCTGACAGACCCCAAACAGGGTGCGCACTGGGAAAAGCCTTACCGCAACTATGCCGGGCAGAGCCTCTTACGCTTCAAGCTGGGGAAAGAGACCTATTGGAAAACCTTTCTATCGTATGATAAGACCCTCTTTACCCATTACGAAGAGAAGCCGTTCAGCCAGGTACGCCGCGAACTGGGGTATAATGAAGATGTGGCCTACCTCTCCTCGACCATCCGGACGCGCCTTTCCGGCGGTTTCGATCTTTTTGCCGGCGTAGCCTCTTCGTTGAACGACAGGAGGTTGGAAGAGGCCGTCGTGAAAGGCGACAGGCTGCGCACGAAAGAGCGGGAGCTGCACCTGAAAGCGAAAGCGGGTAAACGCTTCTCCTCTTTCTACAAGCTGGAACTGGGCGCCGAATCCTACCTCCGCCGCTACGAAACGGGCTACCGCGATACGCTTTCCCTGGAGGGGGAAATCAGGCACCGGATCAACGGGCTGTTCATCTCCAACGACTTCAACCTGACTCCGCGCCTTTTCCTCAACCTCTCTTCCCGCCTCGAATATACCTCATCCAACCGGTCGTATGCCCTGCTTCCCCGCCTGGCGCTCAGCTATGAACGGGGACAACTGACCGTTTCGGGCGCCGTCGGGAAATACCAGCAGATGGCGGAAAACGACTACCTGATCCGCATGCCCTCCCTGGCGGCTGAACAGAATGTGCAGTACCTGTTGGGGGGCTATTTCAGGGACAGGAACAGGATATACCGGGTGGAAATCTACCACAAAACGTATGATAAACTGCCGGCTATCCGGAATGGGCGGTATACTTCGGCGGGGAGCGGCTACAGCCGGGGGGTCGACCTGTTTCTCAACGACCGTAAGTTCCTGAAAAACTGGGAGTATACGATCGCCTATTCCTACAACGATTCCAAGCGGGAGTACCTTGATTATCCGGAGCGGGCGACCCCGTCGTTCGTCACCCGGCACAACGCCTCCCTGACCCTCAAATATGCGAACCTGAAATGGCGGAGTATCATCAGTTTGAGTGACCGCTTCGCCAGCGGACGGCCGTACCATAACCCGAACAAAGAGGGCTTTATGAATAGCCATACCCCTGTCTATAACACCCTGGATCTGGGCTGGACAGTGTTGGCGCATAAGAAGTTGATCATTTATGCCTGCCTTTCGAATATCCTGAACAGGCGGAATGTGTTCGGGTACGCCTATTCCACGTCGCCCGACAGCCGGGGCGTGTATGAGGGACAACCGGTGAGGCAGGAACAAAACCGGACGTTCTACATCGGCTTCTTCCTCACGCTCGGGAAGCATGTCGCCTACGAAGCTTCTAATTTTTAATACAATACAAAACGAATAGAATATCAATCTTTTAAAAACAACAATGTCATGAAAACAAATTTTTATTACTTTTGCTTGCTGATGATCAGCCTGTTTAGCTTACCGGTGAATGCTGCCGGTTCCGGCTACCAAGATGCGATGCGCACGGCTCTGACGAGCCTCGATGCTGCGGCGCCCTCTCAATACCTGTCGTGCCGGAACCAGTTCGAGCGGATAGCGCAGCTCTATTCCGACGAGTGGCTGCCGGTCTATTACACAGCTTATTGCGATCTTCAGATGATCTATACCAAACAGGCTGCGGCGAACGCCCAGGCGCTGCTTGAGGATGCTAAAAACCTGCTGACAAAGCTGGACACATTCCGGGGCGCCGACCTGTCGGAAACGAGTACGCTTTGGGGCTACTATTATATGGCGCTCATTACGCTGGATGGGGCTAACGGGCAGAAATATTTCGCCCAGACGGTAGGCGGCTACGAGAAAGCCATCGCCCTGAACCCCGAAAACCCCCGTCCGGTATGCCTGTTGGCCTTTTTCAAGCAATTCCTGCCGGCCTTTATGCGCTCCGAAAGTGAAATCGCCGAGGGGAGGGAAAAGGCTAAAGCGCTATTTGAAAAAGAGAAACCCTCGATAGAAAAGCCCTATTGGGGAGCCTATTATGTCGATATGATCAAACAACAAATAAATACCAACGATGATGGAAAAGAATTTTAACGAACAGGAAAGCCTGCAATTAATCACCGAGATGATTACCCGGGCACGGAGCAACTTCCAGAGGACAAGCCGCAGGACGACCCTCTTGTGGGGATATATCATCGCTATACTGGCGCTGGCCAATTTTGCCCTGTTGTACCTGTTGGAGGGAGAGGAGCGGCTGTCCAGCTATTGGGTGTGGGCATTGACCTTTCCCCTGTTTATTATCCACTACCTGTATGAGGGTAGGAAAGCGAAGAAATCCCTGGTTAAAAATCACATTGACAGGATGATCGGCAATCTCTGGCTGGCCTTTTTCGTCTCCTGCCTGATCTTTATCGCCTCGGTCTTTACGCTCTCTTTCGGGTTCGGAACAAGGGATGTCGGTGTGCTGTACCTGTCGATCAATCCGGTTATCCTGACCTTTACCGGGCTGTGTATGTTCGTCAACGGCAAACTGTGCCGCTTCCATCCATTCGTGATTGGAGGCGTCGTCTTCTGGGCGGGCGCCCTGCTTTCGGGCGTCGTATTGCTGATATGGCCCTATCAAAGCCTGCAATTCCTTGTCCTGTCGTTCGCTATGATCGGGGGATTTATCATACCGGGACACCTGTTAAACCATAAGGAGGAAAAACAAGATGTTTAAAGACCTCGACCCCCTGCTGCTGTCGCAACAACGGCTGGCCATCGTATCCATACTGATCTCGGTGGAAGAGGCGGACTTCGTGTTTATCAGGGAGAAAACCGGCG
>JAISRY010000206.1 GCA_031273385.1 Tannerellaceae bacterium
CAATAGCGCAAATTGTTAAACAAATTTAAATATCGCTCGGAAATTTGGATTACAACATAGAAGGTGTCTCCACTCGCTGCGCTCGGTCGACATGACGTTCTTGCTTGCGCTCGGTTATACTGACGATGAATCGCAATCACCTGTAAATCAAATAGTACCCGTCATTGCGAACGCAGTGAAGCAATCCAGAGGTGTGTCTGTGTGTGGCACTTCTGGATTGCTTCACTGCGTTCGCAATGACGGACACCACTTGATTATAATCGGCTGGAAATCACGCTATCGCCGTCATTTCCCTTTTTGATAAACACAGTTTATTGGGTACTCGCAATGACGGGTATGTTTGTCCTGATAATCAATGCATTCATAGGGAACGCTTCCGGCGTAAAAGTGGCTATTTTTCGCTATGCTTAGACGTGAAAGAAAGAGGTCGGTAGGTGTCCAAAATGGGACGGGAGCTATTTTTTTTCGGACGGGAGCAATTTCAAATAGGTCGGGAGCAATTTGAAATAGGACGGGAGCCATTTTCGGCGGCGTAAAGCGCTGATTATGACTCCCCCTAATGATGTGTTGTTTTAATAGGCGTCGCGGATACTGACGGCGGTTAGCTGTTTGTCGAAAGCGGGCTTGTCGAGCGTCGTTGTTACGTGAATGGTGCGCGGTTCGCCGGGGAGGAGGTCGAAATAGTTGTCGGAAAAGAAATGGTCGATCCCCTCGATACTCAGGAAAACGCCGCGGGCAAAGGTGTCGCTCTTCACCGTTACGTCAAAGCCGTCGTTGCTGCGCACGCTCGTCGTCGTGATGGCGGCTTTGGGGAAATCTACCTCTTTGTAACGGCTGAGGAAGCAGGTGTTGGCGATGGCCTCGCTTTCGCCGTGGGGCGTAAATGCGGCGTAGACGGCCACTTCGCTGCGGTTTCTTCCGTTGAGCAGCTTTTCCGTTTTCTCGGTGAACGCCCTGTAACTGCTGTTGGCCGGCAGGGTGACCGCCTTTTTCGTTTCAAACAAAATAGTCCCTTTCAGCTCCATCACGCGGATTTCCAGCGTTCCCTTTACCGCTTTCAACCTGTCGGAGACAAGGTAAACGTCCAGGTTGCCGTCTTTGGCGACAGGGGAGACGAGGATTGGCGCGAACGCCTTTTTCGCAAAATAGTGCTGCGCTTTCCACCGGCCGTAATAGTCGCGGCTCGACCAGGAGGCGACCGGCCAACAGTCGTTGTGCTGCCAGAAGAGCGTCCCCATGCAATAGGGCATATCCCGCCGGTGCGCTTCGATGGCCGTCCGTATGGCGTCGCCCTGGAGAAGCTGCCCCATATACAGGAAGTGGCGGAAGTCTTTCGGCTTGCGGTATTCGTTGAGCAGGTACCACTCGATCAGCCCGTTGGCGTGGCTCCCCCCGCGCTGGTGCGCCATCATCACTTCGGAGAAGATGTCGTGGTCGCCGCTGTCGGGGGCGTATTTCAGTACCGACTGATATTCGGGGAAAGACTGGAAGCCGTATTCGGAGAAGAAACGGGCGCGTACCAGGTTGAAATGGGCGATGGAGTCTTTGCCGTGCCAGACACCCCAGTAGTGGGCGTCGCCGTTGGGGTTCCAGTTGGGTTTGCCGGTTTCGCTCGGCGCGTCGGGATCGCCGGCGTAGGGCGACGACGGCCAGTAAAAGGCGGAGGGGTCGCACTGGGCGACGACTTCGGGCAAGACGCCGTCGAAGAGCGCCCGGTAGTCATGGCGCATGCCCTCCAATACGCCGAGTTGCGCATATTGCTGCATCCATCCCCAATTGAACCATGCCGTATGGTTTTCGTTGTTGCCGCACCAGAGGGCGATGGAGGGATGGTTGCGAAGCCGCTTGACGTTGTCGGTCGCTTCGTGGCGGATATTATCCAACAGGGCGGGCGTCATGGGGTAGGTGCTGCAGGCGAACATAAAATCCTGCCAGACCAGGATACCGTACTTGTCGCACAGGTCGTAGAAAATATCGTTCTCGTAGATGCCGCCTCCCCAGATACGGAGCATATTCATGTTGGCATGGGCGGCGTCGCGGATGGTCTTTTCGTATCGTTCGTCCGTTACGCGGGGGAGAAAGTTGTCCTGCGGGATATAGTTGGCGCCTTTGGCAAATACCTTTACCCCGTTCAGGAGGAAATAGAACGTCTGCCCGGCTTCGTCCTTTTCGCGGACGAGTTTCAGCTCGCGCAGCCCCAGCTGATCCTGCCGGCTACCGGCTACCTGGCCGTCGACGTAGAGCGTTGCCGTAAAGGGGTAGAGATGGGCTTCGCCCAATCCGTTCGTCCACCATAGCTTGGGATGGGGGATCGTCAGGAGGGTTTCGATCCGGTTCGCGCCTTTCCTGAGGCGTACGGCCTGTTCCCACTGCCCTTTGACGCCGTCGGCATGGATGACGAGGCGGGCGTCGGCTTCCCGGTCGGAAAACACTTCGGCACAGGCTTTCAGGCGTGCCTGCTTTGCGGTAACGCTCTCCTGGAGGTAATGGATATGCTCCATCCGCGCATCGCTCCAGCCGGTGAGGTATACCGGACGCCAAATGCCGCTTGTCACCAGGCGCGGCCCCCAGTCCCAGCCGTAATGGTAACCGGCTTTGCGGGCGAAGACGCTGACTTTGCGGTCGAAGACGCCGCCGTTCTCCGACTGGTCGTTGGCCGCCTCGTTGCGGTAGGGTAGGGCGTCGAACTTCGGGATATCCTCCCTGATGGGCGAGCGGAAGCGGACGAGTAGCTCGTTTCCCCCCTCCCTGAGAAGCCCTTTGACCTCCACTTGCCACCGGCGAAACATATTGTCCGCCCGCAGGATGCAGGAGTCGTTGAGGTAGACGTCGGCGTAGGTGTCCAGCCCCTCGAAGCACAGTTCGACATGATCCATGGCGGCAATGGCGGGGGAGACATGCACCGTCGTGCGGTAGTCCCAGTCCTCTTTGTCGACCCACTGTACCCCGCGCTCATTGAGGCGGAAGAAAGGGTCTTCGATTATCCGGTTAGCCATCAAATCGGTATGTACCACGCCGGGCACCGTCGCCGGATACCACTTGTGTCCCCTTACCTGCTTAAATACCCATCCTGAAAGAATCTCCTGTTTCACCGTGCCGCCGGCCATGAGTAGAGCCGGCATAAGGAGGGAGGTTGTCACGATCCAAAAGGTGACGAATGCTTTACGAACCATATTTTTTCAAATTAGAATTTGCCTGCGAAGATACCGCCTTTTTCTCATTTCCGGACGAATAGCCAAAAAAAAGGATGCATCCTCTTCCGGGAAAGTATGCATACTCTTGGGGAAAAGTATGCATACTCTTTCGGAAAAGGATGCATCCTCTAAAATCTCTCCACTCTTTTCAATCTCCCCACTGATCAGACCATACGCCGTTTTCATACGTCGAATGCCTCATCCCGTTGGGATTGACCCAGAAGAGTTTAATGTCGTAGCGGTCGGCATCCAACCCGGGATAGTTCGGGTTGTAATGTTGCTCTTCGATCGAATACTTCCACCTTTCGGGCGGCCATTGGAGATCGCCGGCGCCGGCTCGGGGATAAACGAGCTTGGGCAGGCCGGTGCGCCTGATCTCGCTCAATGCCTGGCGGCCGGCGAGGAAGCCCCAATGGAGCCATTTCTGGGTGAGGATGGCGTCCAGCTTGGGATCGGCTGCGGAATAGGGCACGCCGGGGTTGACGCTGGATACCCACCTGGCGGCGGCGTAGGCTTGGATGGCCTCTTCGGTAGGCGTCGGGAAAGCTCGGGTGACGGCGCCGCTGCTGTTTTCGTTGTACTTGAAATAGAACTTGATCGACTGCGCCACACCCTCTTTAAAGGCCGCTTCGGCTTTGGCCTCGTCGCGTGCCACGCCCAGTCCGCGGTGGTAGGCTTCGGCTTTTGAGAAGAGGACTTCGGAGGCGGTCATCAGGTGGTTGTCCATGTTGCGGTTTCTCCAGAAGAAGCCGTTTTCGATGATTTCCGACGTGATGCCGTCGTAATACCCGGGATCCTGTGCCAGTACTTCGGCGTCTGTCCCTACGAAACGGAGGCTGTCTATGCCGACTACCGCCCGGCTATGCACGATCGTATGATCCTGTCCGCCGTTGAGCGCGGAGTGGGTGGTGGGGTTGAGCTTCCTCATGGTATAGAGGAGAGGCAGGCGGGGATCGTCCGTCCCGTCGACGTAGGTGCCCGAAGCCGGTTTGTCTTTCATGTAGTTGCCGTTGCTCAACATCCGTTTGATGATGGGGCCGGAAGCGACGCGTCCGGAAGCCCACTCATGGAAACCGTTGCCCGGGTGATCCAGGTTCAGCTCCCCGCTGTTCTGGTTGGCGATGAAGACATTCTGTTCGTTGTCCTCTACGAGCGGGTATGCGCTGGGATTCTCCAGTATTTCCCTGATGGCGCTTCTCCCTTTTTCAACCAACGAGCCATGGTCGGCCACGCGGAGGGCAGCCCTGAGGCGGAGCGAATTGGCGTAGCGCGCCCACTTGTCGACGTCGCCCCAGTTGATAAAGTCCTGTGTGTTAAACCTTGCGATCTTTACCAGAGAGGGGCTGACTAAGTAGTCGCCGCACTCTTTCAGTTCGTCCAGAACGGCCGAATAGATATCTTCCGCCTTGTCATACGTGGCATACGAGGCGACGACATCGCTGGTAAACGGCAGGGTGCAGGCATCGCTAAAGGGCATATCGCCATAGAGGTCTACGCAGGCCAGCAGCCAGTCGTAGAGGTGTACTTTGGCGGCGGTCAGGAAAAGGCGGTTGTTCTGTTTGTCCACTTCCACCATGTTTTCGTACAGGTCGACCAATTTGACGAAGTCGCTGAATGCGCCGTAGAACTGCGACCATTGCCCGTTGGCATAGGACAGGTGGCCGGGTTCCCAAGTCGTCGACCCTACGCTGAAACCGAATGTCTGGGCGTATTTACCCAGGAAATGGCTGTCGAAAGCCAGGTAACGGAAGTATCCATACGTGGAGTAATCCCGTTCGCGGAGCATAACGCCTGTCATGAGATAGGGTACCGTAACGGTCTCCACCTTGGAGGGGTCAAAATATTTCGAGTCGTAGGACTCGTCGCTACATCTGCTGCAAGTCAGTACAACAGCGGCGAGCAAAAGGAATGATATGCTATTTTTCATACGATTATATGTTATATTATGATGCATACTACAGACAATTTAGAAACTCAAACGTACTGAACATCCGAAAGTACGGGTCGGGGATGCCGAACCGCTCACGATGGCCTGGTTGAGCCATGAAGTACCGACGTTGGATTCGGCATCCCAGTTCTTCATCCCTTTGTAGAGATAGAACAGGTTACGTCCGAAAATGGAGACGCTGATATTCCGGCAATGCAGCTTTTGGGCGACCTTTGCCGGCAGCTGGTATCCGAAAGCTAGTTCGCGGAGTTTCCAATAGGTATTGGTGAAAACGGATTTGGCTCCCGACAGCTGCTCGGAGTCCGTCCCCCAGTTGTAGGTGTAGTAGGTGAGGTAGTCTACGGGAACGATCTGGGTGTTGGGCAGATAGGATCCGTCGGCCTGCTGGACGACACCCTCCTGTATCACGCCGTTGTGGAAGACGTATTCCCCGTTCGGGCCGGTATTGCCGGTGGCCGCCACAGCGTTCGCATTCCCGTCGTTATTGGGGAAGTAGTAAGACAACCCTCCCGTCTCGGTCGACCGGTATTTCAACGTTTCGGGCGTGATACCCAGGGCGGTGGAATACTGGTACATTTCGTTGAATACCTTGCCTCCTATGCGGAAGTCCATCATGACGTCGAGGAAGAAATCCTTGTAGGTAAACGAGTTGCTGATACCGCCGATCATCAGGGGCATCGCATTCCCTACGACTTCATAATCGTCGGAGTTGATGTAGTAACCGTCGGGGCTGACGAGCTTCTGTCCCTGCTCGTTGGTTTTAGGCACGTAGGAATAGAAATCTCCCATCGGCCGTCCGACTACGGAACGGAGGATACAGTTGCCGCCGCCCCAGTAGGCGTTCTGCAGGAACTCGACGCCCTCGACCAGCGCAGTGACCTCGTTCCAGTTGCGGGCGACGTTGGTATTGATCGTCCAGGAGAAGTCGCGGGTCTTGACGGGCGTACCGTAGAGCGATATTTCAACGCCCCGGTTGTTCATCCCACCGACATTCATCAGCATGTTCTGCACGCCGGAACTTTGCGGCTGCGGCGTATTGAGGATCAGGTCTTTGATGTCGCGGTTGTAATACGATACCTCAAAGCCCAGGCGGTTCTTGAAAAACTTGCTTTCTACCCCAAATTCATATTCGTAGGTCTTTTCCGGGCGGATCAACTCGTTGCCCAGTCCGGTGGGAACATGGTTGTAGACAAAGCCGTTGGCCGCGCCCTGTTCGAAGACGACGTTGGCGGAATAGACGCCGGGGGCATTCCCCACCACGCCATACGAGGCGCGTATTTTCCCGAAGTCGTACCATTCCGGCATGTGGTCTTTGAACGCTTCGGTGAAAATGAAGCTGCTGCTGAACGAGGGATAGAAATAGCTGTTGCTGCCGTTCTTGAGCGTAGAGGATTTCTCCTGGCGGCCGGTCACGTCGAGGTAGAGGTAACTCTTGAAGTCGACGCCGGCGGAGGCGAAATAGGCCGTCTTGAGGTATTCCAGCGTACTGACGTCCGTACGGGCGGTATAGCGGCTGGCGGCGAGGTGGAACCAGTTTTCGGCCGTAAGGCCTCCGTCTGTCCACGAGTTGGTGTTCAACATGTTTTCGATGCGTCCCTGCCACCCGGCGTTGACGTTCAGGTGGAAGTCCCTGTTCAGCTGCTTGTCGAACATCAGCATGACGTCGCCGTAATAGATGTTGTACCGGCGGGTGGTCGCCTGGTACTTCCCGCTGGGATCGTAGAGGGAGAGCGGGCGTTCGGTCTGTTCGCGCGATTCCTGCCTTTCCGACGTCATATCGGTGGAGAGCCTTGCGCGCAGCGTGAGCCAGTCGACGATTTTCCAGCTTGGGGAGACGCTTGAGATAATGCGGTTGTCCACTTCGTCCACATTGTGTTCAAACATATCCCACATCAGGTTGCGTACGCCGTTGGTGTTGTTTTCGCCGAAAGCGAACGCCTCATCGGGCGTCAGCGTGGCGTCGCCACCGGTATAGGTGTTGCGGTAGCCGAGGCTTGTCTTATACATCTTCTTGATCAGCGGTACGTCGAGGAACGAGCCGAACCCGTTGGAGAACGACCCGTATACGCTGGTGGATGCCTGGGCGCGGTTGTGGATATTCTGGATGACGTAGGTCGTGGTGTAGTCCAGCGAGACGTTATCCAGCAGCTTGAGGTTTCCTACCAGGTTGAAATTATGCTTGTTGTACGTACCGGACAAGGCGTTGGGCAATTCGTCGTTGTAGGTGTACGAGAAGCGGTTACTCATTTTGTCGTTACCCTGGTTGATCGCGATATTGTAGGTCTGGTTGAACCCGGTGCGGAACAGCGATTCCCATGGCTCGCTCGTGATGGGCGAGTATTTGCGGACGGTGCCATCCCAATAGAGGACATCGCTCCCGTCGTACTTAGGCCCCCACTGGTAGACGTTGTACGTAAGGCTCTTATAGGCCTTGTCTTTGTATGTCCGTTCGTAGAACCCGCCGGTCTCCCTGGCATAATCGGTATACTGGAACGAGAACATGCTCGGGCCATACTCGGTTTGTACCTTGGGGACGTAGGCGACGAGGTTGGCGTTCACCGTGGCGTTGAAATCAACGGTTACGCCTGTCCCTTTCGACTTCTTACTGGTGATCATCACCACGCCGTTAGCCGCTTCCGAGCCGTAAAGTGCGGTGGCGGCGGCGCCTTTCAGGATGGTGAGGCTTTCGATATCTTCGGGGTTGATGTCGATCAACCCGTTCGCCCGGATACGCCCTTCGGCGCCGAACTCGGCGTAGGTGGCTTCCGAGCCTGAACCGGTACCGCCGTTACGGATAGGTACGCCGTTGACGATGACCAGCGGCTGGTTGTTTCCGTTGATGGAACTCAGTCCGCGTACACTGATAGATACGGCGGCCACGTTACCCCCCTGCGTCTGCTGGATGCGTACGCCGGCGGCCTTACCGTAGAGCGCGGTGGCAAAGTTGGGCGTCCCTACTTTCGTCAGCTCCTTTGCCGAGATGGTACTCACTGCATAGCCTAACGACTTGGATTCCCGCGTGATATTCATACCGGTGACGACGACCTCTTCCAGCGCCTGCCCCTCTATCAACGTGACGTCGATCTGCGTCCGGCCATCCACTTTCACCTCCTGCGAGGTAAAGCCTACGAACGAAAAGATCAGCGTCGCATCCCTGCTTGGCGCGGTAACGGTATACTTGCCCCTCACGTCGGATACCACGCCGGTGGTAGTTCCTTTCACCACCACGTTCGCTCCCGGAAGCGGCTCGCCCTTTTCGTCGGAAACCGTACCGGTAACGGAAATACTTCCCTGTTGCGCAAACAGGGAAAACGCACACAAACACGCACATACAGCAAGACATGTCTTACGGAATGTGCCCTTTTTTGCAATTTTCATTTTGATCATAATGTACTTGTTAATTAATAAGTTTACTGCGACTATTTGAAAAAGTGAACATTTTTGGATATTTTTTGCCTGAGTTCTCGTTGAACTCTGGCAATCGAAACCCTTTCTACAAAAGGATTGTACGATATTATCGCTTCGATTATCTACTGCGGTGGCTTTCCTTTCTTCATCTGTACTTCTCTGTTTTTCAATGTTTAACGACTGGTGATTCTTTCTATTTTGCCAGAGTTCAACGAGAACTCTGGCAATTATAAATGAGTAAATTCGCAATAAAAGTATAAAAAGACTAAATAGGAACAAGGAATGATCCTATAAAAATTATTAAAATGTCAAATTTAGGGTGATAGAACCGCCTGTTTTTAGGGTGGCGCGCTGTCGTAATGATAGCAAAACCCTGTTGTTTTCCTGTTTCCAGGTTGAGGGGAGGGGTTGTCCGTCGAGCGAGGCGGTCGCCGTTTTTATCTTCCGGCCTTTGGGGGCGTCTACGGAGAAGCTGATGAGTTGCACTTGGCCGTAGCGGGCTTCCAGCGTACATTCCATTGCGGCGGCGGACTGCTTTTGCGTATAGCTGCCCCAGCCCTCGGCGGCCGTAAAGGGCGCTTTGAAGTTGGCGGCGTCCCACTGGGGGGCGAAGCGTATGTACCCTTTCGGGCCGTGGTACTCAAATCCGCAGGCGGTGATGAATGCGCCGTAGCTCGCCATGGCGCGGGCGTAGTGGTCGCTGCACTCGATTTCGTTGTAGGGGTTGCGCTTGGCGGCATGGTAACGGTCGTGAATGGCGCGTACCATAGCCATCCCCTCGTCCGTCATGCCCTCGGCAATCATGTGCGAAGCCACCTCGTACTCGAAGCCGCTCATACATTCGTGGAAATAACCCATTTGCCAGGTTACGTTCTCGCCGTAGGGGTTGGGTTCGTTCTTCGGGTTGGTATTGATGACCATACCGCCCTCGCCCGGCAAGGCGTAGGGGCGTCCGCCCTGGTGCGTCGCGATATAGGGGCCGACGTCGGGCTTGTAGTTGTATTTCCACAGGGCACGGAGCGCGGAGCGTACCTTTTTGCCGTCCAGTATCCTCCCCAGCCCGACCTGGTATGCCCAGGACTGTCCCATGACCTGGTCGATATGGCAGGTGTTGTACGACCCCAACTTCTCGCGTCCCCCCTTTCCGGGGCGGTGGATGTAGTATTCGCCGTTGAAGAGGTGTTTGTCCATGTTGGCGCTGCCTTTTCTCACATAGTCGGCGCATTTCCGGGCAAAGGCCTCGTCGCCCGTCTCTTCGGCCATGCGCTGTCCCGCTTTCACGGCGGCGATGCACAGCCCCACGATCCAGGCGATTTCGCCCTCCCATACGGCATCCAGCGTATTTTCCAGCGGGGCATCTTCCATGCCGTCGCCGTTCTTATCCTGATTGATAATGAATTGTACGGCTCTTTTTATCTTTTCCCAGTTCCGGCGGAGAAAGGCGTCGTCGGCGCTCATCTGGTGTTCGCGGTAGCAACGCAACACCGATCCCGCCTGCCCGTCGATGGCGGGGCGCGACTCCATTTCGGCGCGGAAAATGATACCGCCGTCTTCCGTCAGGGCGATACCCAGGTCGGTACGTTCGCGGCAATCGCGCTCCAGGGCAGGGAAAATGCGTGCCATCGCCTGGGCATACTGCCAGACGTGGGTACATGTCCCGTGACAGGCGCCAACGCCCTCCCATGCCCAGAAGCGCCCTGTGCTGAAGCGGTGGCAGGTGGTGGTGGCCAGCGTGCCGGTATTGATGAATGTCCGTTCCAGAAACCAGTGGGGTAGGGTAGAGTCCTGCCATGTCGCCGCCCAGAGCGCGGTACCGGACGACAGCCTGCCGAAATGCGCGTTCACATACTGCGCCACATCCAGGGCGGAAGCGAAGCGGTTTTGGTAATACTGTCCGGTATCTTTGATATTGTCGTGTATCTTCAGGTTTGGGAAAAACCAACTGATGACGAAGTCCGACGCCGCGGAAGCGTCCGGCGGCAGGCTGAGGGTGGTGTGTACGGCGCCGGCGAGCTTTTCCTGTACCGGCTTTTCGGCCTCTTCCGCCGGCTCGCGGAGAAAGATGCCGGGGAGGTTGTCAAGGTCGATCAAGGCATCGGCTCCTGCATCCGCCGAAAGCGCGGCAATACACATAGAGCCGAAGTCGGGACGCTGCCTGATCTCTTCCGCTTTGTCCAATGGGATAAGGGTCTCGTCCACAGCGACGAATCCCGCCTGCCGTACCGTCTTGTTGCGGCGGCGGCATACCGGCGTAGCCCCATGCTGCGTGGCCTCATCGACGTAGCGGATGCCTGTTTTGTTTTCCAGCCATCCTGCGACGGCCACGTTGACGGTAGCCGTTCCCCTATTCTTGAAAGAGAACGAGAGGATGGTCGCCGGAAGCCCCGAATCCTCCTCATTCAGCGGGATAAAGGGCGAATAGGCGCGGAGGGTGATGTCGAGCGAAAGCGCCTTGTCGATATAACGGACAGTGGCGATAGGGTAGCCGGCTTCAAAGAGTATGTCGTCCCAGTCGGAGGCCTTAAGCGTCTTGAACACCGTCTGCCCGCCGCGTTCGATCCGAAAGGCAAACCCCTGTTCTAAAGGGCGAATGCCGGTAGCCGGTTCGACATAACAAGCCCCGTCGCGCGAACGGACATACCGGCTATGTGTCGTCTGCTGCCCCCATCCCACGAACTTAGGCTCGATACCCTCCTGGTTGTCATTAAAGATATCCCATAGCCACAACCGCCCGTCGCCCCCCAGGTACACCCCGCCGGCATGTATTCCGCCGACCGGCATACCGATATACTGCAGTTCGTGACGTGATTTGGCATACACCGTAGGCAGCCCCCGTTCGTACAGGAGGCTTTTCGATAGCTGCTGTGTGGAAGAGGGCGCAAACGTCCCCGCCGCCCCTGCCGGAATCCGGCTTAAAAACAGGCCGGAAGCAACGGCCATCCCGCTTTTGTGAAGAAATTGTCTTCTTGATACTGTTCTGTCTTTCATGGCTCAATATTAAATGGCTCAAAGATAATGACTATTTAAATATGTTTTGTATCTTTATTAAGACAAATCATGTCTGATAGGAGATATGAAACGTAAGAATACACAATAGTGTAGCCGGACGCGGACAATTGTGTAGTCAGTCGTACACAGTTGTGTAGCTGAACCTACACAGTTGTGTTGCCGCATCTACACAATAGGGTAAAACCGGAAATAGCTCCCGTGCAAATAAAAATAGCTCCCGACTGAAAAAAAATAGCTCCCGTCCCGCTCAGAATAGCTCCCGTCCGGCTGACGTTTAGGGTCATTGCGAATGACGACGAATCACAATCTCCTGAAAATCAAATAGTATTCGTCATTGCGAGTACCCAATAAACGCAGTTTATTGGGTACTTATAATGACGAGAATTTACAATCGGCTAAAAATCAATCAATTCTCGTCATTCCCCCTTTTTGATAAACCTGGTTTATTGGGTACTCGCAATGACGGACACCGCTTGATTGTAATCGTCTGGAAATCACGCAATCGCCGTCATTTCCCTTTTTGATAAACCTGGTTTATTGGGTACTCGCAATGACGAGATGCTTCTTGTTTTTTCTTTAGTATATTCGCCGTATATACGCTTTACTCTTTTTGCTACAAATTTTACTCTTTTTGCTACAAAACTGAAGAAATAGGGTAAAAAGCCCCCCAGATAAAGTTTTCGCTTTTTTGCCTTCACAGCTTCACCTTTCGTGTAACATGCTGAATGACACAAAAATGTGGTGAAGGTAGGGTGAAGGTAGGTGAATGAAAAGTGAAACGGGGCGCCGAGGGAGCCAGCCTACTCTTGTTGTATAAATTAGTCGATGGTTAATCGGCGTTTGTTTTTTGCCGAACCGAAGATCAATTGTTCGATTATTTATACAATAAGGTCGGGCTGGCCTCTCCGGCATCCCGTTTCACTGTTCATTCACCTACCTTCACCCTACCTTCACCATATTTTGATGTCATTCAATATGTTACACGAAATGTGAAGCTGTGAAGGTAAAAAAACGAGAACTTTATCTGGGGGGCTTTTTACCCTATTTCTTCAGTTTTGTAGCAAAAAGGACAAAATTTATAGCAAAAAGAGTAAAGCCTAATTTCGGGGATATTCTAAAAAAAATAAGCAAGTAGTACCCATGATCACAAACTCTACCCATTCTTCCGATATTTCGTGGAAACGTTTTACCGACATTCCGACATTGCCGGGGTGAGCTTCATAATACTCAAATTCCGTAACTACAGGTTTTTTCCCCGAAGCAAGGGCTATGTTGACCATACGTCGCTGCCGTGAAATACTTTCATAGCCACCCTCCGTTTCTGCGGCAGACATGGAGCAGTGTCATGGCGGTGTTGTATTCCGACTGGGTGTGTAGATATTCGTAGTTGTCTAT
>JAISRY010000147.1 GCA_031273385.1 Tannerellaceae bacterium
CAAGTGGCTACGACCTCCGACCTGATGAACGTCAACCTGCGGGTAAACGGGCAGATAGGGATGTCTTACGACTTCGACCTGAAAGGGGTCTACCTGACGCCCTATTTCCTGTTCGACTATGGATTCGGCGACGTGACCGAGGGCGGGGAGTGGAAAGCCTCAGGCATAAAGCTCGGGCTTGCCTGCAAGTTTAATGTGGTGAAATAAACCGGATCTCAATAACAAACGTATGATGAAAGCAATCGGAAGAATTGATCCCCTCCGGGCGGCCATGCTGCTCGGTGCGCTCGCCTCCTGCCTCCTTGCAGGCTGTAACGAAAGCGGCGACGGAACCGACCCGTTCAACATCGGCGGCGGCGCTTCCTCGCTCGTCGGGAAATGGACAAGCGCCAGCGCTACGGGAACGGTAGCCTACGGCACTTCGGAGTTAGGCGTTGCACTCGCCAATGCAGTGAACGAAAATATCCAGACCTATATCCTGAACGACGTCGTCACCTTTACGTTCGAAACAGGCGGAACGGTAAAGCTCCTGGATATGGGTACGCTCTACACCCAGGGCACCTACTCGCTGAAAGGAAACACCCTGACGCTCACCAACCAGGAGAAGCAAACGCTCAACCTGACTATTGCACTCAAGGAAACGGAGTTTACCCTCGACGCCAGCGGCACCGAGATCGCCGCCCTCGCAGTATGGGCCATAGGCGACGCCGTACTGAGGGCAAACAACTACGGCGGCATGACGGAAACCGGCCTGGAAGTGACCGTCGCCGATCTCACCATGAAATTCGTAAAACAATGAAACGGCTCCTTTTAATGGCTATGACATGCGGTATCGTTTCGTGCAACGGACAAACGGGCGGCTTTGCGGAACAGGCAAAGACCGTCCGTGCCACCGCCCCCGAAATGAACGACATGGAGATGCTGACCATGACGCAGGCGCCCGGCTGGCAACTCCTCGCCGGTACGCAATGGATTGGCAACGCCTACTGCAACAGCATCAAAGGCGTCAACGAACGGCTCGGCGCCTTTTTCTTCCTGGACTACAACCGCAACTATACGCAGTCGTCCATGGCACAGTCGGGTACCACCGACGGTAAATCGGTTTACCTCAACCTCATGTCGGCAGCCGATTACCTCGACTACGTCTTCCGCCGGCAGTTCTCTGCCGTGAAAGACGCAAAGCGCACGCTACTGAAAACGCTCGATCAATACCCCGAAGCCGACCGGCAGCAATTGGAACAACTGCGCATCACGCTTTACAACAATGCCCTGCAGTACGTGCGCCAGTCGCCCACCGCCTCCTACATGAAAATCCGCAATCAAACGGCAGACCGCGCTTCGGCGGAATACAAATGGATGCAGGACGGCGACACCATCGTTCACTTCATGGAGGTCATTATCGCCGCCACGTACCAGGATTTCCAAGGCCCCTACCTCAACACATCCCTCATTTTGTGGGGTCAACAAATGCTATGGACAGCCACTTCCCCGTCAAAAAGCGGCAAGCAGGTACAGAAAGACCTGGAACTGATGGTGCCGACAATCAAATTCAACGAGCAGTACATAGCCGCACTCAACGCTATCGTGATGCAGGGAATCCGGCAAGGCGAAGCCGAAACGCGCCGTATCCAAAACGAAATGGCGCAGTCCGAAATCCGCCATCAGCAAAAAATGGCGGCACAAATCATGGAAACGCAGGAATACATATCCAACGCCCGTCGCGAAGTAAACGCCAACCGCCAGGCCTCGATGGAACGTATCAATCAAGGCTGGACAGACGCCATCAAAGGCGTAGACCGCTACATGGGTACCGACGGCAAAGTGGTAGAAGTCCCCATCAGCATGGGCAATAAAGTATGGCAAAACGCCGAAAGCGGCACCATCTACACCTCCGACAGCTACCTCTTCAACCCCATCGCCAACCTCCCCGACAAAGACGGCATCGTCCGCGAATTCCGCCAGCTGCAACTATTGAAGTGATCAAAAAAACGCTATCTTTGTATCATAATAACAATTAAATCATGACAGCATGTATTTGGATGAGTATAAAAGCCGTTTGACGGAATTTTGCCGGCAAAACAGGGTGAAAACATTATATGCGTTTGGTTCCGTCCTGACAAGTAACTTTAACGGGGAGAGCGATATTGACATGGTAGTTGATATTGACGCCTCCGACCCGCTGGTTTACGGCGACAGCTATTTCAACCTGAAGTTTGCCTTGCAGGATTTACTCAAACACCCCATAGACCTGCTTGAAGAAAAAGCCGTCAGAAACCCATTTCTGCGCGAGCACATAGATAACTCCAAACAACTGATTTATGCAAAACAAAACGCCTGATATTAGGGTTTACCTGAAAGATATAGAACTATCCATTGCGGAAATATTCGCTTTCCTGCCCGAACAACGCGATTTTTTTGAATTTCAAAAAGACCTGAAAACCCGTAAAGCCGTTGAGCGCAATATTGAAATAATCGGAGAGGCAATGAACAGAATACTGAAAATCGAACCGAATTTTCCGATAGACGCCGCCCGCAGAATCGTAGACACACGAAATCGTATCATACACGGATATGACAGTCTTTCGGAAGATGTATTGTGGCTAATCATCGTCAATTACCTACCCAACCTCGAAAAGCAGGTAAAAGAACTTTTGACACGAGAAAACAATAATGGGAAGATTATATGATGCGGTACACTATCAGTTTCCTGTCATTCTTTTGATGATATTATAGGCGTTGACGATGCCTAATTCGCCGGCTTTACTTAAGTCGGCTATGCCACGGTTGGCGTCGCCCTGGGAAAGGCGGGCTAAGCCACGGTTGAAATAGGCTTCGGCAAACTCGGGGTCACGAAGAATCGCTTCGCTGTAATCCTGGATGGCCGCCCGGTAATCACGCTGCGCACAACGGAGGTTACCCCTGTTGAAGTAGGCGTAGATAAAGCCGGGGTTCAATTTGATCACCATGTCATAATCACGCACAATCTGCTCATGGACAAAGGTCTTCCGGTCGTCTTTCAGCTTAGCCGTAATGGGATCGTTGATGATGGCGTTCGTTATCTGTTTTCCGGCATTGATATTCATACTCAACGTAGTGGATTCGTCCGTGAGCTGCGACTGCTGGTTATATTCCAGTTGCTTATACTGCACTACCGCCCTGTTGAAATAGGCGATGACAAACGATGGATCCAGTTCCAACACCCGGTCATAATCCTTTATCGCCTCCGCAAAGTCCTGTACCAGCGTAAAGTCTAACGCCCGTCCGAAATAGGCATGTACGTTGCGGGCGTCCTTTTCTATCTCGAACGAATAGTCGTTGATCGAGGCAAAGTGAGCCGCTATCTGGTCTTCCGTCAAAGCAGCCTCTTCGTTCGTAATCCGCAATTTCCGCGAAAGGATCATCTGCGCATTGAACGCTTCGATCGTCTTGTCGTAATAGATGATCTTTTTTACCTGGCCTATCTTTTCGTAGTAGGTGAGGACGAATTGGGGTTCAAGGTCTACCCTGACGTTCTTGTCCTGCACCCGTCCGCGAATATCGCTATGGTATTTGCTTCTCCGCTCTTCCTCCTTGTCATAGACGACCAGGCGGTTGAATTTATTGATGTTCTTGTCGGACTGTTCGCGGGTATTTTCCTCTTTCGGGTCGGAGGATGCCGCGCCGTCCGTTGCGGCAATACTGGCGGCGACCCCTGCCAGGCGTTCTTTCCGGCTTCTTTCCTCGATCTCGTAAGCGGTCCATGCATCACGGTCTGCACCGGCATTGTCGCGCAGCTTACGCTTCGCCTCCGAGCGGTTATAATAGGCAGGGATGAAGTTGGGGTATTGGGCGAGTACCTTGTCGTAATCCTGTATCGCGCCCTGGTAATCGCCTGTTTCAAAACGGAGTAAAGCGCGGTTGTAACAGGCCATATAGTTATCCGGTTCCTCTTCCAGTACGACGTCAAAGTCTTCGATCGCGCGATTGTTATCCCCCACCTGCGAGCGCAGCAATCCGCGGTTGAAACGGGCGATCAGGTTACGGCTATCCATCGCGACCACCTGGTCGTAATCAGCCATAGCCCCCCGCAAATCATCCATCTGGAAACGGACAAGCCCCCGATTGATATAATAGCCGCCCTCGCGGGGGTTCAGGCGTATGGCTTCGTTCAAATCGGCCAGCGCCGTCTTCCAGTCATTCATCTGATAATGGATAATCGCACGGTTCCCGTAAGCCGGAGGATAGTAGGGATCCAGTTCGATCGAGGTATTATAATCCTGCAGGGCGCGCAGGGTGTCGCCTTTTTCCAGGTACATCGACCCCCTGGCCAGGTAGTTCATCGAATACTTGGCATGGACAGCCATCAATTCATTGAAAACAGTCTCCGCTCCGTCATAGTCTTTCTTCTGGATATAGGCTATCGCTTTATTCGTCATCATGGGGCGGTCTTCCGGCTTTAGCTCCAACCCCTTGGTGTAGTCGGCTATCGCGTTATCGTATTTTTCGAGATTCTGGCAGGCGATGCCGCGTGCATAATAGGCCTGAACTAAAAAAGGGTTCCGCTGAAGACATAATGAACAGTCTTCCTCGGCACCCTTGTAATCGTCTAAATTTATCTTTGCTACTGCGCGGTAGAAATAAGGCTCCGCTAACCATGGCTTGGCTTTGATCACCTGATTAAAGTACTGTATCGAAAGAACATAGTCTTCAAAATACAAGGCATTACGTCCAATCTCCAGTACGCGGTCCGTATTGATCTGCGCAAATAATATATGTGAACAGAGTGGTAATAAAAATAATAATATCGCTTTCTTCATCCTTTTCAACTGATTAAGAAGCAAAAATAGATAATTTATATCACTTTGGCTCTATTTTTATCATCAAATGATGTTTACCGACCTGATCTCCCTCCCTGACGTAAATTTCTTTTACCACGCCGGTTACGGGAGCGACGATCCTGTTCAGCATTTTCATCGCCTCATGGATCATCACCAGCTCTCCCATTTCCACCTGCTGCCCGGGCTCCACCAATATCCGGATAACCGTTCCGGGAAGCGTCGAAACGACATCTTCCGGCAACTGTTTATGCCAGACGGGGCGATTCATGTACTTTGTCGTCAGCAGGGTCTTATATTTACGAGCCGTCACCACAAAATCCACATAGTCATTTTCTTTCCTATCCATATCTCTCCATTATTATATAGGTGAACATGATCAGAACGGCGGCAACCCATGCTTCTTGGCCGGCCGGTATTCCTCCTTTAACGCCGAAAGCCTCAAGGCATGAAGCAGCAGTGAGCGCGTTTCCTTCGGCTCGATAACGGAATCGATAAACCCTTTCGATGCCGCTACATACGGATTGGCAAACTTCTCAATGTACTCCTTCACCTTTTCCCGGCGCATCGCCTCCTGATTCTCCGCCTCCATGATCTCTTTCCTGAAAATAATATTCGCCGCGCCCTCAGGCCCCATGACCGCGATTTCGGCCGTCGGCCATGCAAACATAAAGTCGGCCCCCAAATGGCGGGAGTTCATGGCAATATACCCTCCGCCGTAAGCCTTGCGCAGAATAACGGTGATCTTGGGTACGGTCGCTTCCGAATAGGCATACAAAACTTTCGCCCCATGACGGATCACGCCGGCATGTTCCTGGTCGACCCCCGGTAGATAACCCGGCATATCTTCCAGCGTGATAATCGGAATATTGAACGAGTCGCAAAAGCGAATGAAGCGGGCGGCCTTATCCGAACTGTCACAATCCAATACGCCGGCCAATACCATAGGCTGATTCGCGACAAAACCGACCGTCCCGCCCTCCATACGCCCAAAGCCAATGACCATATTGGCCGCCCACATCTCCTGGATTTCCAGGAAATCGGAATCATCGACAATGCATTTGATCACATCGCGCACATCGTATGGTAACTTAGGATCAACAGGTACGACCTCTTCAATGTTCAACCCGATGGATGGCTCTTTCGGTTCGACGGGCTTTACCCGTTCCCTGTTATTCTTGGGAATAAAGCTGACCAGGCGTTTCACCTGATCGAAACATTCCACCTCGCTCCTGGCATAGAAATGGGCGTTCCCCGTTATCTCCGCATGTACGCGGGCGCCTCCCAGATCCTCCATGGATATATCTTCGCCCAGAACGGTTTTAATCACATTCGGCCCAGTGATAAACATTTTTGAGATATTCTCCACCACAAACACGAAATCGGTCAACGCCGGAGAATACACCGCACCGCCGGCACACGGCCCAAGTATAAGGGAAATCTGGGGAATCACCCCCGAAGAGATCGTGTTGCGGTAAAAGATCTCGCCATACCCAGCCAATGCCTGGACGCCCTCCTGTATACGCGCCCCGCCGGAATCGTTAATCCCGATAATAGGGCATTTCATCTTCAGTGCATGATCCATAATCTTCGTAATCTTCCGGGCATGCTGCAATCCCAAAGAGCCTCCGGCTACGGTGAAATCCTGTGCGTAGATACAGACCGGGGCGCCAAAGATCGTCCCCGTACCGGTAACGACGCCGTCGCCCGGAAAGTCTTTTTTATCCATCCCGAAATCACGTCCGTCATGCTTTACAAACATGTCATATTCATTAAAAGACCCTTGATCCAGAAGAGAAAGAATACGTTCGCGTGCGGTAAGTTTACCCATTGCGACCTGCTTTTCGATCGCAGCTTCTCCCCCACCCATCTCTACAACGGCTTTCTTTTCCCTCAGCGCCTGAATGTTTTTACTTAAATCTGTCATTGTCGATTGATTGTTAGTGTTATCATTTACCTACAGCTTTGATCCTGTAGGAGCAGTTCATCGTCCCTTTGATAATGTTGTTCAGTTTCCCTTTGTTCAGTTGACGGCGTATGGCGGAGATATGATCGATAAAGACATGCCCCTCAAGGTGTTCATATTCATGTTGAACCACACGGGCGGCAAATCCGCCGATCGCTTCGTCGTGTTCGACAAAATCCTCATCCATATAGCGTATCCGTATCTCCTTCGCCCTGGGCACCTTTTCGTGCAACCCGGGAAGACTGAGGCAGCCCTCTTCCGACAGGGTCTCCTCTTCGCTGCGCTCGATGATATCCGGATTGATCATGACGCGCTTGAACCCCTTACATTCGGGAAATTCCGAAGCCATCACCCCGGCGTCAATCACGAGCAACCGGATGGATAGCCCCACTTGGGGAGCGGCCAATCCTATCCCCTCCGCATGATACATGGTTTCAAACATGTCCGCCACCAACCGTTTTAATCCGGGGTAATCGCCGGACACCTCCTCCGTCTCCTTTCTCAACACCGGTTGACCATATAAATATATCGGTAAAATCATATATTATTATTGTGATATTTAATACTCTCCAAATAGGCTTGCAAAATGATGACCGCACTGATTTCGTCGACCAACCCCTTTTCCCTGCGCCTCTTTTTCTTCAATCCCCCATCCAGCATCGCCTTATGCGCCAAAAGGGAGGTGAAACGTTCGTCATAATATTGCACCGGGATATCCGGCAAGGTTCGTTTAAGATGAGTCACAAAAGCCTCTACATACTTCATATTTTCCGACAACTCATTATTCATTTGCCTGGGAAGCCCTACGATAAACCGCTCCACCGGTTCGCGTGACACATAGCCGGATAAAAACGGAACCAGCTCGCCACTTGGCACCGTCGCCAAGCCGTTTGCGATCAGTTGCAAGGTATCCGTTACCGCCACACCGGAACGTTTCCGTCCATAATCTATACTCACGATTCTTCCCATTGGGTACAAATATACAATTCAATAGGCATTTCTTTCCCCTTGAAACATATTAAACAGCGTAACGATAATGATTTTAAGATCCAGGATAAACGACCAGTTTTCAATATACCACACATCCCTTTTCACACGCCCCTCCATCTGTTCCAGCGTTTTGGTCTCCCCGCGGTAACCGGTCACCTGCGCCCAACCGGTCACTCCCGGCTTGACCAGATGGCGTACCATATACTTATCAATAAGCGCGGAATATTGTTCGGTATGCTTCAGCATGTGCGGACGCGGCCCGACAACAGACATATCTCCCAGCAACACATTGATAAACTGCGGAAATTCGTCCAGGTTCGTCTTCCTTAGAAACTCACCCAAACGCGTTTTCCGCGGATCATCCTTAACGGCCTGCAGGGTATCGGCTTCGGGGTTCACTCTCATTGTCCGGAACTTGAAACATTCAAATTCCTGCCCATATATACCCGTCCGCCTCTGCCGGAAAAGAATAGGGCCGGGAGAGGTTATTTTAATCAGGATACTCAACACAAGATACAAAAGCGGATAAACCGTGAGCAGGACGACAGAAGAAAATACGATATCGAACGTCCGCTTGAGCGCGCGGTTATAGACGGCCTGAAGCGGTTCCCTCCTGATGGAAAGCAACGGTATCGACTCCATCATTTCAATCACCAGGCTCTTCTTCACATTACGGAAAAACTCGGGGACGATATAAAAACGCACCATGCTTTTCTCCGCAAAATTTAACAGTTTCAGTATCTTCTCATCCTGCGTACCCGGTAATGTGCAATAGATCTCATCAATATTATTCTCCAGCACATAATCCTTTATCTCATCCGTATTGCCCAGGTAGTTGGGGATGACATCCTTTAACGCGACATTATCGTCAAAAAAGCCCATGACGATAAACCCGTATGCCAGGTCATCTTTCATCACGCGATACAGCTCCATCCCGTTCTTCCCGGCGCCTACAATAATAATCCGTTTAAAATTATATCCTTTCCGGCGATACATTTTCAGCATCACCCGGACAAAAACACGCCAAAGCGAAAAGAATACAATGGCTACGACATAGTAGACGAGAATAAATGTCGCCAAAATGTCGCCAATGTTCAGGAAAATAAGACAGGTCGCAAAAAGGAATATAAGGAAAGTGACCAAAAGAAATGCCCGCTGTACAATCTTATCGATATAAACGACCGACATGTGCAATTGAAAGGGAACAAAAAAGAGAGCAAAAAAGTAACAGAAGTTCAATAGCAGCAGAACCTCTCTTAGATTTTGTGCAATGGCGAGGGTATATACATTACCTAATTCATAATGAACAACAAAGAATAGAAGATTCAGAACGATCAAGTCTCCTATACCTATCAACCATTGGATTAGATAGCCGTGTTTTTTATTAAACATGTTTACTCCAGTATGCTAAATCCTACAAAAGTAAGTATTTTTTCGAGCAAAAAAAAGACTGCAACAGAATATGCAGTCTTTTTTAGTGAAAATAACAACTTGTTTCATTACTTCTCAGCAGTCATAATAACGACGCGATTCCAATTGTTTTCTTTATATGGCTGAACGTCAGAACCTTTCCATTCAATCGTGATCTGATTGGAAGAAATACCATATTTTTCGATCAACTCTTTCGCAACCGCTCTCGCACGTTTTTCAGACAGCCCCAGGTTATAAGACGATGTACCCGTATTCTTGTCGGCATAACCAATCACCTTTATCGGAGCATGGTTCGCTTTCATAAATTCGGACGTATTATAAATATTGATCTGTTGATTCTTGTCGATCTTCGAGCTGTTCAGGCGGAAGTAAACGACGTTTTCAGCATAGTTGTTCACCACCGTAGCAGGAACGGCTTCCGGACATTCGGGACAAGATTTCGGACGTTTGCTCAGCTCATCGTTTTCAGCACGAAGCGCATTAATCTTGTCGTTCAGGTCGTTCAACAAACCATAATCCATCGGTTCGATCACTTCAAAGTCCGTCTTACCCAATTTGAAGTTCAAACCTGCGCTGAATTGTGCGATACAGTCGGTCAGGTGATATTTGCTGACACGATTGAATTGCTCGTTCAACAACGATACCTGGCCTTCAAGAGTAAGGTCTACACGTTTGCTCAAGCGGAAAGGCATCAAAATACCACCATTGATCGAAGGGGATTCGGTTCTGGGTATATTTTGATTTTCAAAGCGCTGAGCATAACCCATACCGACCCAGGGAATAAAGCGGAACACCTTGTTTTCCCGGTAAGGAGCCCACAAGTTGGTCAAATCGACCAGGAAGTCCAGATGAGCCGCCGCATACTTGTTATGCTGCATAAACTCCGCCTTATCGCCTACAAAGCCATGTATCGAGCCGCCATTCAGTTGCAAACGCAACCCCCAATAAGGTTTAAACCACTTACCGACAGAAAACTGGGGGGCAAAATTCCAACGGTCGCCAAAATCGGCTTTCAAATTATCGTCGCCCAATAGAATACTGGCGCCGCCGGCAACAGAGATAAACCAGTTGTCGCTCCCCTTATTCTTCTTAAAATTAGTCTTAAGCCCGGTTTCAGTACTGAAACCGACTTGAGGTTTAAATTCCTGCGCAGACACAGAAAAGACAAAGCCACATAACAACACGAACAATAAACATTTTGTTTTCATATTCATTTACATTTAAATTAAACAATCATTCCTCTTTTACTTAAATATATTCTACAAACGGTTAAATACGAAGCAAAACTAACGTTTTTCCGAATTACATCAAAACAAAAAACGATTTAATTTCGTTTCATTCAAAATAATTTAAAACCCGGTACCCTCCCTCGATCAAATAAGAATCTTTTTTCATTACGATCAGGTCATTCCGCATCATATCTTCAATCAGATCCTCCAGGGAATATTTCGGTTCCCAGCCCAGGCGTGTCCTCGCTTTGCCGGCGTCGCCGATCAGCAAATCGACTTCCGTAGGCCTGAAATAGGCGGAGTCGACGCCGGCCACCTCTTCCCCGATGCGCTTTCTCAGCCCCTCCAGGTAAGGCGCTCCGACCTTTTCCGTAAATCTCTTCTCATCTATCGCATCCAGTATGGCCGTTTCGCCCGTCCCCTCACCCTGAAAGGCGACGCCTATCCCGATCTCGGCGAAAGACAACCGGACAAAGTCCCTGATCGTCGTCGTCACGCCCGTCGCGATGACATAGTCGGACGGTTCGTCCTGCTGCAGAATAGCATACATCGCCCGGACATAATCTTTCGCATGACCCCAGTCCCGCCTGGCGGAAAGGTTACCCATATAGACCTTGTCCTGCATCCCCAGGGCTATACGCGATATGGCTCGCGTCACCTTGCGCGTCACAAAGGTCTCGCCCCTTAACGGAGATTCATGATTAAATAAAATCCCGTTCGAAGCATGCATGGCATACGCCTCCCTGTAATTGACGGTAATCCAATAACCGTATAATTTCGCTACCGCATAAGGGCTTCGCGGATAAAAGGGTGTCGTCTCTTTTTGAGGAACTTCCCTGACCAATCCATACAATTCTGAAGTGGAGGCCTGATAGATACGCGACTTTTTCGTCAGGTTCAGCAGGCGTACGGCTTCCAATATCCTCAACACGCCCAAGCCATCCACATTGGCCGTATACTCCGGCGTATCGAAACTGACTTTCACATGGCTCATCGCCGCCAGATTATAGATTTCGTCCGGCTGTATTTCGCCAAGGATGCGGGTTAAATTAAGGCTATCCGTCAAGTCGCCGTAATGAAGGATCAGGTTACGGTTTTCGATATGCGGATCCTGATAAAGATGATCGATTCGTTCGGTATTAAAGAGGGACGAACGGCGTTTAATGCCGTGTACCATATACCCTTTCTTTATCAGATATTCCGCCAGATAAGCGCCATCCTGTCCTGTAATCCCCGTTATTAAAGCAACTTTACTCATTTTTATTTTGTTTTGTTTTGTATATCCTGCCGGTACCAACGATATAAACGCTCGATACCCTCATTTATTTCAATCGTATGACGCCAACCCAAAGCATGCAGCCTATCCACATCCGTCAGTTTACGGAACGTCCCGTCAGGCTTTGAGGCGTCAAAAGTCAACCGTCCGTCAAAACCGGTCGTTTCCTTGATCAGCAGGGACAGGTCGTGAATGGAAATATCCTTACCCGTCCCTATATTTATATGTGTATTACGTACCTCTTTTCCATTCGGACAAATAGCGGAAAAGTCGACATGCTCCATCATATACACCGTCGCATCAGCCATCTCTTCACTCCACAAAAACTCACGAAGCGGCTTTCCCGTCCCCCAGAGCGTCACTTCATCAGGGGCAATCCCGTATGTACGCAACACCTCCCCTATCTCCTTTTCCGAAGCGCCCCCCCCTATCCCGTTCACCGGGCGGACATTCAAATCATCGCGCAACGCTTTCCAATCCTGCCGGTATAAACAGGCGGCCAGGTGAATCTTCCGTATCATAGCCGGAAGCACATGGGAGGTATTGAGGTCAAAATTATCATTCGGCCCATACAAATTCGTGGGCATAACGGCGATAAAATTAGTCCCGTACTGTATATTGTAGCTTTCGCACATCTTTATCCCCGCGATCTTGGCGACAGCGTATGGTTCGTTGGTGTATTCCAAAGGAGAGGTCAGCAAACAATCTTCCCGCATGGGCTGTGGAGCCTCCCGCGGATAGATACAGGTGCTTCCCAGGAAAAGCAGTTTCTTTACCTTATTTATATACGATGCATGAATCACATGACTCTGAATCATCAGGTTTCTGTAAATAAAGTCGGCCCGGCGGGTATTATTGGCCATAATACCACCGACGTATGCAGCGGAAAGGAAGACATATTCGGGCTGTTCGGAAGCGAAAAAGGCATTTACCGCCGCCTGATCCGTCAGGTCAAGCTCGGCATGTGTACGGAGAATAAAACCGTTATACCCTTTCGACTGTAAGTTTTTCAATATCGCCGAACCCACCAGCCCTTTGTGCCCGGCTACATATATTTTAGAATTTTTATTCATACTGCAATCGCATCCGTTTTTATAGATCTTCGAAATTCGATTGCAATGTTAGTCATTTTTTTTGGAAAAGAAGACGGTTTCAGTCAAAATTACAAGGCAAACACATCAAATTTGGTGTAAAAAGGAGAAAAACCCCTTTTTACACCAAATTTAGACAGACATTATTCGGCTGGAATCTGGATAGACTGCACTTTTGTCGTACCCCAGCTTTTTACGGCGGTTGAATCTGCGTTAAGCTCCGCCACATAGTTGATCTTGAAATACATGAGATTGTTATTCAGCGCTTTTTCAACGTTTCTCATCTGAGCCATGACGGCAGACAGGTTCAGTGCGATCGTTTGTCCGTTGTCCACGAGCGCGGGCGCTTTGCCGTCTTCCAGTTTTTCAACGCGGAAATACAGGTTGTACACCCTTTTGCCATCTATCTCCTCAACAGGCTGGCTGGGATTGAATGAGATATTATAACTGTTTTTCTGATCCGTCAGGCTTGATTTGAAAAGAGGCGTCATGAAAAGACGGTCTTTCACGTAGGCATTGTAATTTTCAATGTCGAAATAGGTTGTTATTTCATTGGCCAACAGACGTGTCGTATCGGTCAAGCTGTAAGAATTGACCAATCCTTGCTGAATAACCCCGTAAACCGGGTTGTCATCTACCGTTAAGTATCCATTGGCTGCGGCATTCTGATTTTCGGCGCTGTTCATATTGTACGAGAAGTTGATAAAAATACAATCGCCATCATTAATCGAATAGTCGCTCTCGATGCTTCTGGAATACAAAGGGCCCCATTTGTAACCGGTAACGATTCTTCTGAAAGAGGTAGCGGTAGTAGCTTCAACAACACCATAATCCCAATCCGAGCCGGAATTTTGTCCACCCTCCAGGCATGAAGTTAACAACAACGCATTTGCGGCCAAAAGTCCGCCAATAATCATTTTTTTCATTTCGTTTTTCTTTTAAACTATTAATAATTGTATCATCTTAAAAGCCTAAGCGTATGCCGACTTGCGGGTTAATGTTCAAAGGCTTTTCAGAGTATATCGTTTTAATGTCGCTATGATTCTCAAAATAGTAGGCCGCCCCGATCTCAGCAAAGACGCTGACGAAACGGATCACCGGATAGCTGATGCCGGCGCGTACACTGGTCGACCATTGCAGTTTTTTCATCCGCGTGGAGGTATACTCCACAGAGAGCAGATCTCCGTTCCTGTTGACAAAGCTGCTTATTTTTAGTTGGCCTGCCACGTTCATCTGGGCGGCTATCCCTGCGGCGGCATAGACCTGGAAGCGCTTCCACTCGAACGCCTTATAGGAGATCGAAAGGGGAATACCGACAAAGTGAAGCCTTTGCCTTGTCTCCTGGTGAACAGCCGCATCGCCCTCCCAATAGGATGTGACCATCGAATAAGTCAGCCCGGTTTGCAGGGAAAAGCGATCGGTCAGGTACCGGCTTGCCGACAGCCCGAATGATATCGGCGTTTTATGTTTGATATTCGTTTTGACGTCATTCTGCTGACCCGCAATCGCATTATAAAGCAGCATATCCTGGTCTACGATCATCGTATTCCGTAATGTGAGCGTATTGACGACATTGTCCGAACCGGCAGTAAGCCCTCCGCCCCCCATACCGAAGCTCCATTTCCGGCGGGGCGCCTGTTGCTTCTTTTCCGTTTCAGGCAAGTCCGTTTCCGTTTCAGGGATAACGACCGGTTCTTCTTCTATCTTTTCATCGCTATCGTCTTCTATCCATTCCTGCTCCTGTTGCTGCTCTTCTATCCCTGTCTCCTCAGCCTCCTGAGCCACCGAAAGGGGATCGCCGGCCAGGGACAATCCGGGGACATCAACTGTCCCAGGCGCTTTCTTCGCCGGTTGTTCGGGCATAAGCGCAGCAATGAGCGGACGGCTATTCTCATCCGGCTCTACGGGCTGTATCTCTACGGGTTGTATCCCTTCGTTCCGTTCGATAGGCTTAACCTCTTCGGTCAGTACGGGCGCCGCCGGATCATTTCCCGACAGATAGATTCCCACCATGATGATCAACAAAGATACGACAGCCGCTGCCGCCCCATACCACCACCGTGCAGGGAAGCTCTTTTTTCGTCCTGCCAGGCGTGCGGAAATCTTCAGCCAGTCTTCCGGCATCGTATCCGCTTCATGATCCAGCAGTTTTGAACGAAGCAGTTCGTCGAATATATCTCTTTCTTTATCTTTCATTTCTGATACAATTCATTTATTTTACGTTGTAGTAATTGCTTGGCTCGCGTATATTGCGAACGGGAAGTGCTTTCCGTTATGTGCAATATGTCGCCGATCTCCTTATGCGAAAACCCTTCGATTGCAAACAGGTTGAATACGGAACGGAAGCCGGCCGGCAACTCCTGAATACAAGCGATCAGTTCGTTCGCCGACAAAGTCGAGACAACAGACGTGTCGGGGTCAGACAACTCCGCCGTATTATCCAGATCAACGGTTTCGCGCATCACATCCGATTTTCGCAGATATTCCAACGCACAATTTACAAAGATCTTTCGCATCCAGCCTTCAAACGAGCCGTTACCGGAATAGGTGTCAATATGGGTAAACACTTTTACGAAACCATCCTGCAAGAGATCACGAGCCGTTTCCCTGTCGTTCACGTAACGCAGACAAACTCCCATCATCTTACGGGAATATGTATCATAAAGCTCTTTTTGAGCTACTCTGTTTTCCCTTTTACAACCCTCTATCAGTTGCTGCTCATTCATTCAGTTCTCACTTGAACATTATAAAAGCTTTACACTTTTAAAGATGCCTGTTTATTCCAAAACGCTGCATGGCGAAAGCAAAAAAATCCCATCTTTTTCTATTTCGGAAACGTGGATAAATAGTAGTACGTCTCACGCGAGGGCATACTTTCGGTATGGTAGCGGTCGGATGCCGTCACACGGAACGTATATTCCCGCTCCTCCATAGCATGTATGGGGATGAATAATTCCGGTTCGCGCAGGCCGGTCTCCAGGATATCCGCCGGATTGCCGGTATCGACAGAAGCGGCCGGGGCGCAATAAACCGTATAGGTCAGTCTGCCGGTGGTGGCATCCCCGGGTTGCCGCCACGAAAGCTTTAGCCCGTTTCCGGTAGATTCGACATGCACTTCGTCAGGAGCCGGAGGCCTCTCACTACTCAACCATGTCAGGGGAGGAAGCTGCGCCGGATACCGGAAATAATCCCGCTTCAAAAGGTCGTAAAGCCCTTTCGTATTATTCAGGATATGTGCGCTTCTAAAGAATGTCGACCCTGCGGTACCCATCTTCCGGCCATACGCCAACTGCTCGGCGATATCGCTTGCCGTCCAGTTCCCGTCGATATCGATCATACGGTAAGCGCCCAGGCCGGGGACTACGAGGCGCCCGTTGCAATTCTCCACCCAATTGTCTACAAAGGGGAAAAAATGGTTGTGTTTGTAGTACATCATGGGGACGATCATATCATGTTTTCCCTCTTTCATCCAGTTTTGCGGATCCTGGAAAACGCTTTCGTAGGCCGTCCATCCGGCATCCGGCGCGTTCCCGATGCGGCTGTATTTGCCTAAAGGGGAGCTGCTCACCTGTACCCACGGCTTGGTCTCTTTCACCCAGTCGTAGATGCGTACAACCATCCTGTTGATGTTTTCACGTCGCCAGTCGTCTACTTTCTTCGACCGTCCGTATTTGTCGTATGTCTTTTTATCCGGGAAATGCTCCGCCTTTTCAGGGTAACGGATATAATCGAAATGGATGCCATCCACATCATAGCCGTTGACGATCTCCTTGACTAAAGAGAGGATATAAGCGGTGGTCTCCGGTATTCCCGGATCGAGGAACCATTCGTCGTTGTACTTCTTACACAGCGCAGGCTTGCGTTTGACGACCGAACGGCTACCCTGTCCACCGACCGTTTTGACCGTACCGAGCGGGAATGTGACAAGCCAGGCGTGGCACTCCATGCCCCTTTTATGACATTCCTCAATGGCAAAAGCCAGCGGATCATAGCCGGGCGATACATCCGTCTTTCCGGAGAATACTCTGTTGAACGGTTCGATGGCAGAGGGATAGATCACATCGCCACGCAAGCGTACCTGTAAAAAGACGCTGTTGAAATGCGCCTCCTTTAGCCTATCCAGCTTATCGCACAACTCTTTTTGCTGGCTCAGCCGGCTGGCTTTGTCCGTGGCGGGTTTGCCGGGCCAGTCCAACCCGTATATGGTCGTCATCCAGACTGCGCGAATCTCCCTTTTGGGCGTACCGCCCGCCTGAAGAAGCGAACTTGCCTCCATCGCCTGCAAAGGCTCATCCGTCGTGATATAGTCCGCCCCAAGCTGGATCATCTCCCTGATCTGCTCCGGATCGTTCACCGTCCATACGTTGACGGTCAGGTGAAGATTCCGGGCTTCGGCAAACCATTCGGGATGCGCTTTCATCGTGGTATACGAATAGTCCAGCCCCGAGAAGCCCAGCTCTTTCAGCCTCTCAGGTGCAAGGTCGCCGTTCAGGTAAGCGACCGGTACGCCGGAGGTTAGCCGGATCAATTCCTTTCCCGCCTCCAGGTCGAATGTGATGTATTCCGTGCGGTCTTGCAAGCCGTAGCTATTGACCATCCCGACCGCTACCTGCGCCGCTTCGCGGTTGCGCTCGGGGGTAGCGTGGGGTTTTAGTTCAAAGATCAGTCTGACGTGCGGCAGCCTTTTCCCTTTTTCCAGGTAGGCCATCAGCGTAGGGAGCCGTTCGCCGTTCGGCAGTTTCAGCTCTTTGATGTCGGCATACAGGCTGGCCTGGATCGGTATGCCCTGAATCTCGTTATCGTGGCAGACCACCGGGACATTATCGGCCGTCAGGTGTACGTCAAACTCCGAGCCATACACCCTCCATTCCTGTGCCAGCTCCAGGGCGCGCAGGGAGTTTTGTGCCGAATGTTCCGCTTTCCAGCAGCCGCGGTGCGCAATGACCTGCACCTTTTTCTTTGCCGCCGCCGGTAAGACGAACAGCGAGCAAAGCAGGAAAAGAATCGTGTTACGCCTCATCCTACCGAGCCTGCTTTATTCGTTTCCGACAAATAACGTTCCGCTTCGATCGCCGCCATGCATCCCGTACCTGCCGCCGTGACCGCCTGCCGGTAATGGGGGTCGGCCACATCGCCTGCGGCAAATACGCCGGGAAGTTTCGTACGCGGCGTGCCGGGTATCGTCTTGATATACCCGGTAGGATCCGTGTCTATCCACGCCTTGAAGATCGTTGAGTTGGGCGTATGGCCGATGGCAAGGAAAAAGCCGTCGATAGCCAGGGACAGCTTCTCTTCGTCAGGCTCTCCCAGCCGTTTGGCCAGGTGAACGCCCTCCACGCCATTTTCGCCGTACAGGCCAAGCGCCTGGTGTTCAAACAGGATATGGATGTTTTCTCGGTGGGAGACCCGCTCCTGCATCACCTTGGAGGCGCGTAGGAAGGGTTTGCGGACGATCATATACACTTCAGAAGCCAGGGAAGAAAGATACAGCGCATCTTCACAGGCGGTATCGCCCCCACCCACTACGGCGACGACTTTCTTCCGGTAGAAGAACCCGTCGCAGGTTGCACAGGCCGAAACGCCCATTCCGGCATACTTCTGTTCATCCGGAAGTCCTAAATATTTGGCGGTCGCGCCGGTCGCTATAATCAGGCTATCCGCCTCAACCCTCTTTTCGCCGTCGATCGTTATCGTGTAGGGCGCTCCGGAGAGGTCTGCCGCCGTCGCGATACCGGTACGGATATCCGCGCCGAAACGGGCGGCCTGCCTTTTCAGGTCATCCATCAATCCGGTTCCGGTGACGCCGTCGGGATAACCGGGGAAGTTCTCAACATCGGTCGTCGTCGTCAATTGTCCGCCCGGTTGAATGCCCTCGTACAGTACGGGGCACAAATTGGCGCGTCCCGCATAGATAGCGGCTGTCAGCCCTGCCGGGCCCGAACCGATGATCAGGCAACGTATTTTCTCTTTTTCCATAGGATTTATAAACTTGTTATCTATATCTATTCTGTTTGTTACTTATCGTAGGTCAATAATCTCCGCATCGGGATAATCCGCAGGGTTGAAACTGAAAAAGCCGTCCGGCTGGTTTACCCCGCTTTTTATTCCGGTAATTTGTATGGTATGCCGTATGCCGTTTTTTGTCCGGACAACGATATGCGCCGGCATCCCCGAATGTTTCTCCAATTGCAGTTCCGCTTTGACGATCTCCCCTTTCTTCTTCGGCGTCAGCTCCACCGTATAGGCCGCCTTTCCGTTCGTAGCCGTCCCCTCCCCCTTGTAGACAGCCGTAAAGCCTTTCTTTGACGAGCTGAACAGCAACATGGGATTGGTGTATTGCAACTCTTCTCCCGTGGGGGCGCTGATATTGACCTCTCCGGCCTGCTCCATGTATGTCCATTGGGTCGTTCCGTCGTACCAGATACGGATACCGGGCGTGACCAGTACGAACTTCTCCCCTTTCATGTAGATCGTACCCTCTGCACTCTCCGCAAGGGTGGGCGACTGGGTGCGTATAACAAAAGAGGCTTCGATGCCATTCGAGCGTTGATAAGCGGTGGCCGCTTTCTCCACGATGTCATTTGCGTTCTGGGCGGACAGGCTTGTCAACGACAAGCATACGCCGGCGATCAACACATACAATAGCTGCTTCATTCGGTGTTTCATTCTTTCAATTGGTTGAGCATTTTTTCCAGACTGTATTCATCCAGGACAAGTACCTGGCGGGGTTTACTTCCCTCGATAGGCCCGACGATACCGGCGGCTTCCAACTGATCCATCAGGCGTCCGGCGCGGTTGTAACCGATCGAGAATTTGCGCTGGATAAGCGAAGTCGA
>JAISRY010000240.1 GCA_031273385.1 Tannerellaceae bacterium
AAAAAATTAGCCTATTATTACATCAGGCAGGTACAGTACGATGCATGCGTGATGATCGGCGACGCCAATAAGGAGGGGAACCATCCGGTCGTAGCCGTCAACGATACCCGCACGGAAAAGCAAGGTACGGTGGCGGTCAGGGACGTGGATTCGAAAGCCGTTTTATTTTCCGGAAAGTTCGTGATCCCAGTGAATGGAAAAACAACGGTCGGGTACATTCCCCGAACCGGAACGCAGTCCATGTGGGTGATCGAATATACGATCGAAAACGAAACGTTCACGAACCATTATTTAGCCGGCAAAGCGCCGTTCCGTTTATCCGATTATGAACGATGGTACAAGAAATTAAATAGAACAAGAAATTAAATATAAACAAGAAATAATATCTATGAGAGGATCTATCACAGTTATTGGAATACTTTTTCTGTCTTTCTTTTTTTTCGCATCACAGGCACAAAACCAAAACGACAAACGGGATGCCGGCCTGTGGACAACCGCCAGTTTCGCCCCCCGCCCTATCGCCGGGAAATGGAAAACGCTGTATACGCTGGAGTATAGAAGTAAGGGAAACTTTGGGGAAACGGATCTGTTTAGCGGAATGGTTAAATGCCATTACAAGATGAATCGCTATTTATTGATCGGAGTGGGGTATGAGTTTTTCCTCAACAGGGGAAATAACGGGAGATACACTCCCGAACACCGTTATTATCCGGAGGGCATTCTTTCGTACCGGATAAAACGATTCTCGGCAAGCTTCCGTTCACGGTTGACGAATACGTTTACCCAATGGCGCCATCCCTTTTTTGAACACCGGAACAGGGTCAAAGTAAGCTATTCGCCCATTAGAAAAGTCCCCGTTAACCCTTTCGTATATGCCGAGCCTTTCCACGAAATGACGAAATACCGGTTTCGTAAAATCCGTTATGCCGCCGGATGCGCCTATACATTTAACCGTCATCAATGGGATATTTATTATATGCGGGAGGATTATCATACCCGTCCGTTTACGCGGCATGTGATCGGGATAGATTATACCTATTCGCTTTAGGATGGAAAAATATAAATAAAATTACTTGTTGCGTTTTATTTATATATTTATTACTAACTTTGCCGAATAATTTTATTTATACCTATTTAATCATCAAATAAAAAAAATGCAGTATGGCAAGACAAAAAGGACAATTGAATAAAAAGACGAAAGAAAATGCGGTGAAAGCGATTAAATCCAATCTGAAACACCTGTCTTTTGCGGAGCTGGAATCGTTTATTGCGTTAGCACAACGCTATAAAAAGGAAAAATTGGGAGAAGAAGAGCTTCGCCTGATTAAAGAAAAAGAACGGATTGAACAAGAATTGACCGAACTTAAAGTCTTCGACAAAAAGGTCAATTAACGAACAGTCGATAGGTGTTCACGCCGGATTACTTCATCGACCCCCTTGGTGAATACTTCATACATTGTTCGTGAATCATGTATGAAATATTCACCAAAGGGGTCGATATTTTTTTATTCTAACATCAGACCAAGTTATGAGCGATAGAAACATTCGTTTTTTCAATACGACCGGCCCCTGTAACCCGGAAGACCATTATATGCTGGCGCCGGAAGACCGCCTGGTTGGCGCACAGCTGCATCGTTACATCAAGGATAAACTATATTGGGTACTCCATGCGCCGCGGCAAACAGGCAAGACGACTTTCCTGCAAAGCTGGATGCGCGAAATCAATGCAAGCCGTCAAGGGGTGGCTTGTTACGTCAGTGTAGAAAGATGCCAGGGTGTTTCGGAGCCGGAACGTGCTATGCCGGCGCTATGTCGCGCGATCAGACATTATGCTTCCATGGCGAACCTGCCTGTTCCGAAAGTGGAGGATGTTGATCCTTTTAGCATGTTGGGTGATATTCTGACCCATTGGGCGGGATTGGTTGCCCCCAACCCACTCATCGTTTTGTTCGATGAGGTAGATGTGTTGGAGGGAGAGGCTTTGATTAGTTTTTTGCGGCAGTTACGCGGAGGCTTTGCATCCCGCGGCATAGGAAGCTTTCCCGTATCCGTCGCCCTGGTGGGGATGCGCGACCTGAAAGATTACATTACGGCAGCTAAAGACGGCAAAGCGCCGAATCCCGGTTCGCCGTTCAATATTAAAGAAGATTCCGTCTTACTCTCTAACTTTCACAAAGCGGATATAGCCAAGCTCTTCGCCCAACGTACCGCAGAGACCGGCCAACAAATCACACAGGAGGCGTTGGATTATGTTTTTGAGCAATCCCAGGGGCAGCCATGGATTGTCAATTCGTTATTCAAAAGAGCGACCTTGCGGGTACTGGATGCGGAAAGTACGGAAACCGTGGCGCTGGAGCATGTACAAAAAGCGCGTAAACAGATGATCGAAGCACGCGAAACCCACCTGGACGCTTTGGCCGTTCGTTTGCGCGACCCAAGGATAAAACACGTGGTGCAGACCATCATCACCGGCGATACCGACCCGCTCATGGGACGTGAGCATCCCGATGTGGAGCTGGCCATAGACCTGGGGTTGGTGAATTGGACTTCCATGACAGGCTTCACCATTGCAAACCCGGTGTATGAAGAGATCCTCACCCGCCACCTCAATTCGGGTTATCACGACAACCTACCGCCTCCCTCTTCCTGGCAATGGCAAAAGCCCGACGGCTCGTTGGATATGGATAAGTTGCTGAAAGAATTTCAGCGGTTCTGGCGCCGCCACTCCGAGATGTGGGAACAACGGGCGGACTATACCGAAGCTTTCCCTCATCTGCTATTGACGGCTTTTCTTCAACGGGTAACCAATGGCGGCGGACATATTCACCTCGAATGTGCCGCAGGGAGGGGACGTATGGATCTGGCCGTAGAATACGGGAAAGCGCTGTACATTATAGAAATCAAACTGATTCACTCCTACGACGACGCTCCGGGCATTGTCCGGGAAGAGGGGCTGGAGCAGGTTCGCGCCTACCGTGACAAGACCGACGCACAAGCGCCCGCCTACCTTATCCTGTTCGACCGGCGCGACAAAACCAAACAAAAGCCCTGGGACGAACGCATCACCTGGTCGGTCGAAGACAACGTCACAGTCATAGGATGCTGAGCCGTTATTCCCTTACCTGGCCCTCTCCCTCGATGATATATTTGCAGGTCGTTAGTTCTGCCAGCGCCATGGGGCCGCGGGCGTGTAGTTTCTGTGTGCTGATACCTATTTCGGCGCCCATGCCGAATTGGGCGCCGTCGGTGAAAGCGGTCGATACGTTCGCATAGACGCAGGCGGCATCTACCTGTTGTTCAAACAGGCGGATCGCTTCGGCTGATTCGCTGATGATACATTCGCTGTGTTTTGAGCCATATCGTGCGATGTGTTCGCATGCTTCGCCTAAAGAAGATACCGTCCGTATACTCATCTTATAATCCAGGAACTCCGTCCCGAAACTATCCGCTTCCGCCTCACGGAGCAAGCTGTCCGGATACTCTCCCGACAAGGCGTCGTAAGACGGCGGGTCGGCATAGATCACCACCCCGCTACCGGACAGTTTCCGGCAGATATAAGGCAGGTCATGCAGCCTCTCCCTGTGGATAATCAGGCAATCCAGGGCGTTGCATACGCTTACCCGGCGGGTTTTCGCATTGTTGACGATGGCTTGCCCCTTTTCCTTATCGCCGTCCTTATCAAAGTAGGTATGGCAAATACCTGCGCCGGTTTCGATCACCGGTATGCGCGCATGTTCGCGTACAAAGTCAATCAACGAACGGCTGCCCCGCGGTATCACCAAATCGACGATTCCCCTGGCCTGCAACAACGCTCCCGTAGCCTCGCGCCCGCCAGGGAGCAGGCAACATACGGCAGGGTCGATGCCATACGCCGACAATGCCGTATGGATAATCTCCACGAGGGCTGTATTGGAACAGGCGGCATCCGATCCCCCTTTCAAGACACAGGCGTTCCCGCTTTTCATACACAGCGAGAACACATCGAGCGTCACGCCCGGCCGCGCCTCATAGATGATGCCGATCACCCCGAAAGGTACGCTCACCCGCTTTATCCTCATTCCGTTAGGCCGCACCGTTTCACTCCATACCTTTCCCAGGGGGGATGGGAGTGAGGCGACATTTTTCATATCGCCGGCCATTCCCTGCAACCGCTCCGCGGTCAGTTTCAAACGGTCGTATACCGGGTTTTCCCTGTCCATGCGGGAGAGGTCTTTTTCGTTTTCGGCCAGTACGACCGGCAGCTTTTCCAGCAACATATCCGCCGTATCCCTCAGTAGGCGGCTGATCGTCTCGTCGTCCAGTCCCGCTAACGTTCGCGAGGCTGCCTCGGTGTGTAACAATAGGGTTCGTATATCCTTTTCCATTTCCATTTTCTTTTTCTTTTTCAATCCAGATAAAGATAGTCATAATGTATCAATGGTTTCATATCGCGCCGGCCGATCCATGCCGACGCCTCTTTGCTGGCATATCCGGCGCATCCGACGCCGATCTGCTTCCCTTTCTCGTCAAATATCTTCACGATATCATCCTTTTCAAAGTCGCCGGTGATCCGCGTCACGCCCACCAGGAGGATACTGGTTGCCTGGGGGCACAATAAGGCGTCCGCCGCCCCTTTGTTGATATGGATCTCCCCTTTTGCAAAGCCGTCCGAATGGGCGATCCATTTCTTTACGCTGCTCACCGGTTTGACCGACGGCGTAAAGCGGGTACAGACGACATCGCTCTTTTCCCTGAGCAGCTCCGGCAGGATATTCTCCCTTTTCCCGTTGGCGATCATGACGGCGATACCCTCATCCGCCACTTTCTGTGCAATGCGGCATTTGGTCAGCATCCCTCCCCGCCCGAACGAAGAGCGCGACGCCTGTACATGATCCATAAGCCCCTCCGCCCCCTTTTCTATTTCACGGATGACGAAAGCCTCCGGATCGGCCGGTTCGCCGTTGTAAACGCCATCTACGTTACTCAATATAATCAACGCATCCATCCCCATCATGGCGGCGATCAGTCCGGACAGCTCGTCGTTGTCGGTAAACATCAGCTCCGTCACCGAAATCGTATCGTTTTCGTTCACTACGGGGATCACGTTGTTTTCCAGCATCACCTCCATGCAATGCTTCTGGTTCAGGTAATGTGTCCGGCTACTGAAATTCTCTTTCGTGGTGAGTACCTGTCCGCAGGTGATCCCATGCTCGCGAAACAGTTCGTAGTAACGGTTGATCAGTTTCGCCTGCCCTACGGCGGAATACAGCTGACGGGCGGATACGGGATCCAACCGCTTTTTCACCTTAATCTCACTGCGTCCCGAAGCGACTGCTCCGGACGAAACCAGCACGATCTCCACCCCCTTTTTATGCAACTCCGCCACTTGGTCTACCAGGGCGGACATACGCGTAACGTCCAACGTCCCGTCCGCACGCGCCAGCACATTACTGCCGATCTTTACCGCTATTCTTTTATACCGGAACATCCTATTTATCTTTATCCCGTATTTCCACCCGGCGTATCTTCCCGCTGATCGTTTTCGGCAGCTCTTCGACAAACTCTATGATACGGGGGTATTTATAGGGAGCGGTCACCTTTTTTACGTGATCCTGAATCTCTTTCACCAACGCTTCCCCCGCCCTCTCCCTGTAGCCTTTCGCCAGGACGACGGTAGCTTTCACCACCTGTCCGCGCACCTCGTCGGGGACGCCCGTTATGGCACATTCCACAACCGCCGGATGGGTCATCAGGGCGCTCTCCACCTCGAAAGGCCCGATACGGTAGCCCGAACTCTTGATCACGTCGTCTGTCCGCCCGACAAACCACAGGTAGCCGTCTTCGTCACGCCAGGCGACGTCGCCCGTGTAGTAGACGCCGTCGTGCCAGACTTCGCCGGTCAGCTTGGCGTCGCGGTAATATTCCTTGAAGAGTCCCAGCGGCTTTCCGCGATCCGTCCGTATAACGATCTCGCCCTGTTCGCCATCTTCGGCTAACGAGCCGTCGGCACGCAACAGGGTGACGTCATATCCCGGATTGGGTACGCCCATCGAACCGGGTTTCGGCTCCATCCAGGGGAATGTCGCCACCGAGAGGGTGGTCTCCGTCTGCCCGAAACCCTCCATCAGCCGGATACCCGTCAGCTTAAAGAACGACTCATAGACAGCCGGGTTCAACGCTTCGCCGGCAATCGTACAATAACGGAGCGAAGAGAGGTCGTACCGCTCCAGGTCTTCACGGATAAGGAAACGGAAAATGGTAGGCGGGGCGCACAGGGAGGTGATCCGGTAATCCTGTATGATCCGTAGCATATCGGCGGGCGTAAACTTCTCGTGGTCATAGACAAACACCGTAGCCCCGGCGATCCATTGGCCATAGAGTTTTCCCCAAACGGCTTTCCCCCAGCCGGTATCGGCGATGGTCAGGTGCAGGCTCTCTTCGTGCAGGTTGTGCCAATAGCTTCCCGTCACGATATGCCCCAGGGGATAGGTGAAGTCGTGGGCGACCATTTTGGGATTACCCGTCGTCCCGGAGGTAAAATACATCAGGGAGATATCTTCGTTGTCGTTGGGATGGGCGGGCTTCCTGAAAGGAGCGGCGCCGGCGATACCCTTGTGGAAATCGTCAAACTCCGGCGGGACAAGCTCTCCGGTCGATACCAGCTTCCGCACCGATGGCGATTCCGGCATCGCCTCCAGGACATGCCGGAGGATCGGCTCCTCCCCGGCGCAAACGATCATCTTGATATCTGCCGCATTGTTGCGGTAGACGATATCTTTCTTCGTCAACAAATGGGTAGCGGGGATAACCACCGCCCCCAGCTTGTGCAAAGCGATCACACTAAACCAGAACTCATACCGCCGCTTGAGGATCAGCATTACCATATCGCCCCGCCCGATCCCTAAGGACTGAAAGTAGGAGGCTGTCCGGTCGGAATATGTTTTCATATCGGCAAAGGTGAAATCACGATGTTCGCCCTTGTCCGACGTCCAGCACAACGCCCTCTTTTCGGGCGCTTTCTCCGCCCATACGTCGACGACGTCATAAGCGAAATTAAAGTTTTCAGGAACAATGACGCTGAAATTCTTTTTGAAATCATCCTGTGATTCAAACGTTGTTTGCGTGACAAATTTTTCTAACATCTCGCGTGTCAATTACCGGTGATTAATGATATGATTACAGCCAGAAAACAGACTTTCACGCCATCCAACGCTTTCATCCCATGGGGCAGCCCCGAATCGAAATAGATACTGTCGCCCTCTTCCAGGATGAGTTCTTTTCCGTTGATACTCAGCAGCAGTCGCCCCTCCAAAACGAAGTTATACTCCTGCCCGGGATGCACATTGAGATAGATAGGATCGGCTTCGGGCTTGGGATGGACGGTCACCAGAAAGGGGTCGGCCTTACGACAGGCAAAGCCGGCGGCAAGCGATTGGTACTTGTAGGCTTTCGTCCGTTCCACAGCGATCCCTTTTCCTTTCCGCGTAATAAAATAGCTGTTCATCTTCGGTTCGTCGCCCGACATCAGCGCCGTCAGCTCCACGCCATACGCCTGGGCTATCCTGAGCAATACGCTCACCGGAATATCCACCCTACCGCTTTCCAACTCCAGGTATTCTTCCGTAGAGAGAAGACACGCCCCCGCCACCTCCTGCGCACTGATATCCAAAGCGTCCCTCAACCCGACCAACCTCTCCGCAATCTGTTTTATCTGTTCATTCATAATACCACAAATTTAATATACCGCCCCAAAGATAAAACTATTTCCCGAAAAACAGCAGATAGTGAATAGTGAATAGTGAATAGTGAAAAATGGGACGGGAGCAAATAAAAATGGGACGGGAGCCATTTCAAACGGGACGGGAGCTATTTTTATTTGCTCCCGTCCCGTTGGAGCATATAAAAAAACGAAACCTCCCTTTGCTCACGCAAGAAGAGGTCTCTCATGAAAAAATTGAAAAAAAAATCGAAAACAATTTCTTTTTTTGACTATTTAAACGGTCGCAAAGGTAGGAAATATAAACTAAATAGTTGTACTTTTGTGGGGTTAAATAATTATGATGTGGATTCAAGAATAAAATTAAAGGTTCAGGGCTTGACGAATAGCCAGATTCAAACAGGAGCGTATGCTCTTATACTTGCCGAAGAGTTGGGGCAGCGGCGTATACCGATTATCGTCGGGATGGCCGAAGCACAGTCTATCGCTATCGCATTGGAGCAGATCACGCCTCCCCGCCCGCTTACGCACGATCTGTTTTTAAACACCATGCAGTCGTTCAATATTCATTTGCGTGAAATTTTCATATATAAGTTTGAAGATGATATCTTTTATTCCGAACTCTTCTTTGAAAAAGACGGGCGCCCGGTCAAGATCGATTCGCGTACCTCCGATGCCATCGCTATTGCGCTCCGGGTGAAGTGCGATATCTTTACGACCGAAGAGATTGTCGCCAAATGCGGCATTGTGCTGGAAGACCCGGGCTTTTTTGATGAAGATGACGACGAAGAAGAAGATGGCGACGGCTTGGAAGAGGGCATATATGATCTGGATCCCGGGGATATCGAGGATGAGGTGGAGCTGAAAAAGTGGCTTTCCCTGTTGGATAACGATGAGCTGAAGTCGCGCCTGGAAGAGGCCGTGACGAAAGAGATCTATGAATATGCCAAGATGTATCAGGATGAGTTGAGCCGGCGGAAAAAACGATAACGATCATGATTGAACCTGTTGGATTCTCTTTCGTCTCCCTTTTGAGGGGAGTGGGCGGCATGGCGGCTATTCTGGCTGTCGCCTGGCTGCTTAGCTATGACCGGAAACGGATTGATTGGAAATTGGTAGGCGGAGGGCTTGTCCTTCAATTGCTTTTTGCCCTGGGGGTATTGTATGTCCCTTTTATCGGCCTGTTTATCGAAGGGGTCGGCAAAGCGTTCGTCCGGTTGATGGATTTCACGCATGAGGGGGTTGTCTTCCTCTTTGGCTCGTATGCCTCGAAAGCGAATGGGTTCAGTTTTTTGCTTCACTCGTTGCCGGTTATTATCTTTTTCTCCGCTTTGGTGTCGCTGTTTTTCCATTGGGGAATTATCCAGCGTATCGTGGGGGGGATATCGTGGGTGTTGCGCCGCTTTATGAACATATCCGGTGCGGAAGGGTTGGTGGCCGCCGGCAATATCTTTATGGGGATGACGGAGTCGCCTGTCTTGATCAAGAATTACCTGCCGGCGATGAACCGTTCGAGTCTGTTTCTGGTGATGGTTTCCGGTATGGGGACGATCGCCGGTACGGTGATGGGGACGTATATCGGCATGTTGGCGGGGGATGATCCTGTCGCCCGTGTCCTGTTTGCCAAACATTTGCTTTCGGCCTCGATGATGGCGGCGCCGGGGGCTATCGTCGTGGCGAAAATGCTTTGTCCGCAAACCGAACCGGCAGACGACAAGACGGCGCAGATCGAAGAGACCGGCAAACATGCCTCCGTGTTGGATGCGTTGGCGGCCGGTACGTCGACGGGCGTTAAGCTGATGGTCAACATCGCCGCCATGCTGTTGGTATTTATTGCGTTGGTCGCCCTGGCCAACTACATTACGAAAGACCTGATCGGGCATTATACCGGACTGAACGACTGGATTGTCGATATCACGGACGGTAAGTCCGAGGGGCTTACTTTCCAGTTTATGGTGGGGGTCGTCCTGTCTCCTTTCATGTGGTTGATCGGTATCCCGTACGACGATATTATGCTGACGGGTTCGTTGCTGGGGCAGAAAACCATCCTGAATGAGTTTGTGGCCTACTTCCAGTTGCAGCAGTGGCGGGATGCCGGCCTGTTCGTGTACGAAAAGTCCATGATCATGTCAACCTATATTTTGTGCGGCTTTGCCAACATCTCTTCGATCGGGATGCTGTTGGGGGGGATGGGGGCGTTGGCTCCCGGGAAGCGGGGGATGATTACGCGTCTCGGCTTTCCCGCCATGATCGGCGGCGCGTTGGTCTCTATTCTGTCCGCGACGATTGTGGGTATGATTATCGGATAAAAGAATCTAACTGTATGTACCTGTTTTATGCACCGGATATAGCGGTTCATCCCTGTCTTCCCGAAGAGGAGGCGAGGCATGCGCTGAAGACGCTCAGGTTGGGCGAGGGGGACGGCTTGGCGTTGACCGACGGGCGGGGGGTCTTTTATAAGGCCGTCATCCGTCGCGCCGGACTGAGGCAGCCGTGTGAAGTGGCTATTGTCGAACGGTGGGAACAGCCCGCCCTTTGGGATTTTTATCTGCATATTGCCGTAGCCCCGCCAAAGAATATCGACCGGATGGAGTGGTTTTGTGAGAAAGCGACGGAGATCGGCATCAATGCCATCACCTGTTTGCTGACCCGTCATTCCGAAAGACGGGAGATCAACGCCGGACGGTTGGAGAAGATATCGGTCAGCGCCATGAAACAGTCGCACAAGGCGACGCTTCCGCGCCTGGCGGGGATGGCGGACTTCCGTGACTTCATCCTGCAACCTTTTGATGGGCGTAAATTCATTGCCCACTGCGAAGAGGGGGAGAAGCCGCTGCTGAGGGAAACGTACCGGCGGGGCGAAAATGCGCTGGTATTGATCGGCCCGGAGGGGGATTTCAGTCCCGAAGAGATCGCCTTAGCCACCGCGCAGGGCTTTGAACCTGTTTCATTGGGTAAAAGCCGCCTGCGTACGGAGACCGCCGCACTCGTCGCCTGCCATACGTTTCATGTCCTCAATTAGTTCTCCTTACATCACATCGGGCAAGCGCAAAGAGCCGGAACAAGATTCCGGTCGCCATACGCATTATCGACGCGGGCTACATTGACCCAGAACTTATTCTCATGCAGCCATTCCAGCGGAAAAGCGGCTTTGCTTCTCGGGTAGGCATGGCGCCATTCGTCCGCCGCGACTTCATATTCGGGATGCGGAGCGTTCTTCAGCACATTGTCTTCTTTGGAAGCCTTTCCCTCTTCCACCTCGCGGATCTCTTCGCGGATACAGTCCAGTACGTCGAGGAAACGGTCAAGCTCGGCTTTGCTTTCGCTTTCCGTCGGTTCGATCATCAACGTCCCGTGTACGGGAAATGAAAGGGTCGGGGCATGATAGCCGAAATCCATCAGCCGTTTGGCGATATCCGTTTCGTCAATGCCGGAACCCTCTTTCAGCGTGCGACATTCCAGGATCAGTTCGTGCCCCACACGTCCCGCCGCGTTGGTATAAACGACGCCGTAGGAGTCTTTTAATTTTGCCGCCAGGTAGTTGGCGTTCAGTATGGCCGTTTTGGTTGCCGTCGTCAGTCCTTCGGCGCCCAGCAAACGGATATAGGCGTAGGTGATACAGGCGATACCGGCGCTACCGTAAGGCGCTGCCGACACCGTATTCCTGCCGCTTCCCCATGCGATGGGATGTGCAGGCAGGAAAGGCGTTAAATGGCCGGCTACACAGATAGGCCCAACGCCCGGCCCGCCGCCGCCATGAGGGGAGGCGAATGTTTTGTGCAGGTTGAGGTGGCAGACGTCCGCCCCGATCGTTCCGGGATTGGTCAGCCCGACCTGCGCGTTCATATTGGCGCCGTCCATATAGACCTGCCCTCCGCAGTCGTGTACAATCCCGCACATCTCCCTGATATCCGCTTCGAAGATGCCGTGCGTAGAGGGGTAGGTGATCATCGTTGCCGCCAGGCGCTCTCTGTTCGCTCCGGCTTTCTCGCGGAAATCGTCCATATCCACATTCCCCTTTTCATCCGTCCTGACCGTAACGGTCGAATAGCCGCACTGAACCGCGCTCGCCGGATTGGTGCCGTGCGCCGAAGCCGGTAGCAGGACAATATTGCGATGCCCCTGCCCGATACTCTCAAGGTAGGAGCGGATCACGCGAAGGCCGGCATATTCGCCTGCGGCGCCCGAGTTGGGTTGCAGGCTGACCCCTTTGAGGCCGGTTATCTCAAGCAGGTAGGCCGACAGGTTCTCGATCATTTCGATATACCCCTCCACCTGGTCTTCGGGAGCATAAGGGTGGATATTCTGGAACTCCGGACGGCTCAATGGGAACAGTTCGGTCGCCGCATTCAGCTTCATCGTACACGACCCCAAGGAGATCATGGAGTGCGCCAGCGAAATATCACGACGCCCCAAGCGCGTGATGTAACGCATCAGCTCCGTTTCCGTATGGTATTTCTTGAAGACATCCTGTTGGAGGAAGTCGGAGGTGCGGAGATACTTTTCGTCGAAATAGCGCTTCGACGGGATGGCCTTTTCCAGCATATAATCCTTTCCCGCCGCACCGGCAAAGATATACAGCAGCACGCCGATATCGGTAGGCTGCGTCGTTTCGTCCACGCTGATCCCTACCTGCCCCGCTTCGAAGTAGCGCAGGTTGACTTTGCACTCCAACGCTATTTCACGCAGTGCATCAATGGATACATGCGCAGGCAGCGCGATCATCAACGTATCGAAATAGTCTTTATTCAGTTGCTTATACCCCAGCTTCTCCAGTTCCCCGGCAAGGAATCCGGCCAAAGAATGAATCCGTCCGGCAATATCCCTCAGTCCGTCTGCGCCATGATATACGGCATAGAATCCGGCCATGGTCGCCAACAAAGCCTGTGCCGTACAGATATTGGAGGTCGCCTTTTCGCGTTTGATATGCTGTTCGCGGGTTTGTAGCGCCAGGCGGTAGGCCGTATGCCCGTAAGCATCTTTGGAAATCCCGATGATACGCCCCGGAATGGAACGTTTATACTCCTCGCCGGTGGCCATATAGCCGGCGGAAGGCCCTCCGTAAAACATGGGAATACCAAAACGCTGGGTCGTACCGAACGCTACGTCCGCACCCCATTCGCCGGGAGGAGTGAGCAGCACAAGGCTCATCAGGTCGGCGGCAACGGCCACGCGGGTGTCGTTCGCTTTCGCACGTTCGACAAACCCTCTATAATCTTCAATCGAACCGTTGGCATCCGGGTACTGGATAATCGCCCCGAATACATCGCCGGTGAATGGAAATGTCTTGTAATCGCCCGTCACCACCTCAATCCCTTGTGGCGCCATACGGGTATGCAGTACGGCCAGGGTGGAGGCAAATACCCTGTCGTCGACAAACAGCTTCTTTGCTTCGGCTTTTATCTTCGCACGGCTGCGAGCGCCATAAAACATGGTAGCCGCTTCAGCCGCCGCCGTCGCCTCATCCAGCAACGAGCAGTTGGTCAACGGCAATCCCGTCAACTCACAAACAACCGTCTGGAAATTCAGCAACGCCTCCAGACGCCCCTGCGACACTTCGGCCTGGTAAGGGGTATATGAGGTGTACCAGACGGGATTCTCCAATACATTCCGCTGGATGGGAGCCGGACAAACCGTATCGTACCATCCCATGCCGATATATGACGTAAAGAGTTGGTTTTTGGAGGCCAACTCGGTGATATGTTCCCCGAACTCCCGTTCGGTCATCGGTTCCGGCAGGTTCAATCCGCCTTTCAGCCTGATGCCGGCGGGGATGGCCTGTTCAATCAACTCGTCCAGGGATTGGACGCCTATTGTCTGTAACATAGCGGGTATATCTTCTTCCGCAATACCTGTATGACGATTAACGAATTTATTTGTATCCATAGTATATAATTAAAAATGTATCGTATCATTACAAAAAGGGATTGTTCAGGCTCTCTTTGATGACGTTTGTTTCCGGTCCATGGCCGGGATAGAGGATGGTTTCGTCCGGAAGGGAAAGGATCTTATCCCTTAACGCGGCGATCAGCACCTCCTGGTTTCCACCCCACAGGTCGGTACGCCCGATGCTCCCGTTGAATATCGCGTCGCCGACGATGGCAAAGGCATACTTCTTGTTATAAAAAGCCAGGCTTCCCGGCGAATGTCCGGGCACAAGAAGAGCGATAAGCTCCGAGTTCCCGAACGTAATAACTTCGTTCCCTACAATATACCGTTCGACCGGAATCGTTTTCACCCTGTCCTGCAAGCCAAAAAGACGCGCCTGTTCCTGCGAGGAGGGAAGCGTTTCCACATCCGCCCGGTGGGCTTTCGGCCTCAGGCCGTAGACGTTGTTGACAAACTCGTTCCCAAAGACATGGTCCAGATGCAAATGGGTACAGAGCAGGTGCTTGATGGTCAACCTGTTCGCCGTGACGTAATCACTCAACTCCTGCTCCTCCTCCTTACGGAAGCAGCCACAATCAATCAGCACAGCCTCAGACGTTTCATCATGCAACAGGTAGGTGTTGACGGAGAAATAATTAAATTCAAAAGATTTTACAGTAATCATAACGGTATGTACACAACTTTTTTAGTTTCAAAATACGTTTCTTTGAAATATGCTCTCAACTCGATACTCACCGCCTTGTTCCTAAACGGCAATATTTCGTGCTGCAACTCGCCACCTTTCAGGCAAACCAGCCCGTTAGGCAATGCATTTTGCTGCTCTTTCTTTATATTCTTACCGGCAATCCGCGCCAGATCCCGGAGAGGCATGACGGCACGGCTGACGACGAAATCAAACGACCCCTCCTCCTCTTCTCCCCGGCAATGGCGGAACGTGACATTCTTTAGCCCGATCGACCCGGCAACGGCCTCGCCCACCTTGATCTTCTTACCGGTACTGTCGATCAAATGAAACCCCACCTCCGGAAAGAAGATAGCCAGCGGAATACCCGGGAAACCGCCCCCCGTCCCCATATCCATAACGGAAGAGCCCGCTTTGAAACGGATCATCTTCACGATGCCGAGCGAATGGAGCACATGGTGCAGGTAGAGGTTGTCAATATCTTTTCGTGAAATGACATTGATCTTTGCGTTCCAGTCGGCATACAAACCTGACAGGGCGGCAAACTGCTCTTTTTGTATCTCATTCAATTCCGGAAAGTATCCCTCCAGAATGGATAATTGCGTTTCGGCGGTCAATTGTCTATGAATTGGGTGATTGGACTCTCTTCCCGCAGCAAATGCCTGATCTCCCTGTATGGCAGATGAACCTTGGTCGCTCCCACGACATAAGCTGCGATCTCATACTCGTTGAAACAGTAGGTAATCCCGTCGTCGTCGATCAGGAAATTGCCGTTGGGGAAAATCTCTTCCACGCTAAAGAACCCGATCGTCTCCAGCTCTTTGGCCTCCTTTATCCCGTTCTGGGCAGCGATCTTGTCGACCAGCAACTGCGCCAGCTCATCCTGAAAGTCGTCGATAAAGATATCTTCTTCCGTCACCGGCGCACCGTTCTTCAGCTGTATAACACGATACAGAAAAGCGTGCGCTCCGTGCGCTCCTCCCGTATAACGTTCAATGCTGATGGCGTAGCTGATCAGGTTATTGCTGTTATATACGATTTCATTCGCCGATGTTTCATAATACGAAAACCAGGAATGGCCGTCCTCCTCGTCGCCGTCCTCCGCTTCGGCTTCTACTTCCGCTTTGAAGTCGTCTTCGAGGCTTTTGTAGTTGGCAAGGTACTCTTCTACGTACCTGTCTACCGCTTTTTCCGGCGTAAGCGTGTCGTATTGTTCCCCGAAAAAGGAGAGGACAAATTGTTGTTGAATCAGTTTCAACAGCTCTTTATTGGCTGCTTTCACCGGATAAACGAGTTTTATTTGCAGGTTGCAATTCGGATTATCCCTGTTTTCTGATAAATGATATGTTTTGTCTACGATAATAGAGTCGAATTGAATATCATTTTCACTGACTTTCTTCGTCGCCGGCCTACAGCCCACAACAAAGAAACCTACCAAAAAGATAGACATCAAACCTTTATACAAACTCATTTTCATGACTGAAAAATTTTAGATCATTAAACGGCACAAAGATATATCATTATATTGTAATATCACCACCGGCCAGAGAAAATA
>JAISRY010000242.1 GCA_031273385.1 Tannerellaceae bacterium
GCAGCGAGTGGAGACACCTCCGATCGCAAGGGCGGACGGGTCGATCGGAGGTGTCTCCACTCGCTGCGCTCGGTCGACATGACGTTCTTGCTTGCGCTCGGTTATAATGACGGATACTATTTGTTTTTCATACGATTATGATTCGTCGTCATTATAAGTGCCCAACCGTAGGGGCAGACCAGCGTGTCTGTCCCTATCCATCGAACAATGACGGGCACAATGACGGGCAGACACGCAGGTCTGCCCCTACCCACAATGACGTGTTTCTCCTCGTTTTGCTTTTCTCCTACTGCATTGAGGTGTCAGTCAGTGCGTTGCGCGAAAGGTGGGGCGGGGAGGGTAAAAAAACGTTTGTGGTAGGATGATAAAAAATGGGGCGTTTGTGAGCGTGGTATATAAATAAATAGTATGTTTGCAAGGCGATAACTAATTAACAACTAAATGATATGAAACAGTTTTTTAAAATGATGTTCGCCTCGTTTTTGGGCGTCTTTGTGGCAACCGGTGTATTGATCATCGTGGGGATTTTTGTTGTGGCGGGAATTGTTGCCGGGCTGGGTTCCGGCTCTTCCGAATACCTGCCTAAGCCCGATACCGTCTTTAAGTTGTCCTTAAACGGCGCATTGTTTGACCATGCAAAAGAAAACCCTTTTGCCTCTCTGACGGGCGATGCCGCGCCGCTTTCGCTGGAAGATGTCCTGAAATCAATCCAGGTGGCGAAAAGGGAGGCGAATGTCAAGGGGATCTATGTTGAGGTCGGCAGTTTTAACGCCGGGGCAGCCAGCCTGGATGCCGTCCGTCGTGCGTTGCTGGACTTTAAGGAGAGCGGTAAGTTCCTGATCGCTTATGCCGACTACTATACGCAGGGCGCTTACTATCTCTGTTCCGTCGCCGATACGGTTTACCTTAATCCCCAAGGGGCGGTGGATCTGCTCGGCCTCGCTTCGCGGACGACCTTTGTGAAAGGTGCGCTGAATAAGGCGGGCATCGAGATGCAGGTGTTCAAAGTCGGCACCTACAAAGGGGCGACGGAGATGTTCACGCTCGACAAGCTAAGCGATGAAAACAGGGAGCAGATCAGCTCCTATCAACAATCTATATGGAGCAACATCAGCGGCGGGATCGCCCAGGCGAGGAACCTGACGACAGACGATATCAACCGCTTTGCCAACGACGCATGGACGCTCCTGCCCGCCGAAAAGGCTGTCGAGGCAGGCCTTATCGACGAGCTGAACTATAAGTTTGACGTGGAAAACGCCGTCAAGGAGCTGGCCGGGCAATCCGGCGATAAGCTGAAAACGGCCGGCGTCGATAAGCTGAAGCTGGTCAAGGAGGTGGCCAAAAAGAAAGGCGGGCGGATCGCCGTCTTTTATGTCGAGGGCGAGATTAAAGACAAGTCGACCTACGTGCTTGACGGCGGGGTGATTATCTCCGAGAAAGCCGCCCGGGAGCTGAAGAAGCTGCGGGAGGACAAAGATGTCAAGGCGGTGGTCTTCCGCGTCAACTCCCCGGGCGGGAGCGCCTTTATTTCGGAACAGATATGGCACGAGGTGGTCAAGCTGAAAGAGGAGAAGCCGATCGTTGTCTCTATGGGCGACGTGGCCGCTTCGGGAGGGTATTATATCTCCTGCGCCGCCAGCAAGATCATTGCCGAAGAGAACACGCTGACCGGCTCGATCGGTATCTTCGGCCTTTTCCCGAACCTCACCGGCCTGTATAAGAAGCTGGATGTGACCACCGATGTGGTGAAAACGCATACATACGCCGACATGGGCGACGCGTCGCGCCCGATGCGCGAAGATGAGAAAGCGCTCATCCAGTCCCATATCAACCATGGGTATGACCTCTTCGTTACCCGTTGCGCCGAGGGGCGGGGGATGACGAAGGAGGAGATCGACAAGATAGGGCAAGGCCGCGTATGGACAGGCCGCCAGGCGTTGGAGAGGGGGCTGGTCGATGCGATCGGCGATATCGATACGGCGGTTGAAGCGGCTGCCGAACTGGCGGAGCTGACGGAGTATACCGTCGTCACTGTATCGGACTCCAAAAGCTTTTTCCAGGAGCTGCTGGAAAGCCAGCTGGAAGAGATCAAACTCTCTGTGGCGAAGAGCGTACTGGGGCGCGAAGAGTGGGATTTGGTCAAGACATTGAACCATGCGCGGTTGAATACCGGTATTCAGGCGCGGTTGCCCTACGATATCCAGCCGCTGTAAGGGGGGAGAGATGCCGACGGGTGGCGATCACATAAAGCTGAACTATATCCTTGCCCCTCTCTCGCTCTTGTACGGGTTGGGGGTAAGGCTGCGGAACGTGCTGTTCACGTGGAAGATCCTGCCGGTGGAGGAGTATCCGATTCCGGTCATCAGTATAGGAAACCTGTCGGTGGGAGGCACCGGTAAGACGCCTCATACGGAATACCTGATCCGGTTGTTGAAAGACAGCTACCGGGTGGCCGTACTCAGCCGGGGGTATAAACGGACGACAAGCGGCTACGTCCTGGCAAACGCGTTGAGCAACAGCCGCACCATCGGCGACGAGCCCTATCAGATGAAACGGAAGTTCCCCGATATCCTGATCGCCGTAGACAGCAACCGGCGGCGGGGGATCTCCCAGCTGCTGGAATTGCCGGAGGAGAAGCGCCCCCAGGTGATTCTCTTAGACGACGCTTTCCAGCACCGCTACGTGATTCCCTCGCTCTCTATCGTGCTGACAGACTACAAACGGCTATTCTATAAAGACATGCTGCTCCCTGCCGGCCGCCTGCGCGAGCCTAAACGGGGGATATGCCGGGCGGATATCGTCATCGTCACCAAATGCGAGGATCAACTGAAACCGATCGACCTCCGCATCATCGAAGACGAGATCAGGATACAGGCGCATCAATTGCTCTACTTTACCCATATCGCCTACGGGACGATCGAGCCGGCCTATCCGGCCATTGCGGCGCCCGATATCCGGAGCGGGATCAATGAGGGGGATGGGATCGTGTTGCTGGCGGGTATTGCCGCGCCGGAGCCGTTTGTGGAGGAGGTGGAAAGGTATTCCGCCAACGTGACGGTGTTGCAGTTCCCGGATCATCATACGTTTGACAGGGATGATTTCAGGGCGGTGACGGAGGCTTTCAAGCGGCTGAAAGCGCCGGACAGGCTGATATTGACAACCGAAAAGGACGCCGCACGCCTGCAGGGTAATCCGTCCGTCCCCGAAGAGCTGAAAGAACACATCTATTATATGCCGATCACGATCCGGTTCAACGCCGGCAGCGGCACATCTTTTGACGATTTCATCAAAACACATATCATGACTTTTCAACAGAAATTTATCTATAATACATGACAAAAAGAACTGACATTGCCAGCTTGGGAGAGTTTGGCCTGATTCGTCATCTCACGGAGAATATCGTATTGAAAAACGATAGTACGCAGAAAGGCGTAGGGGATGACGCCGCCGTATTGGCATATACCGACGACAAGGCGGTACTGGTGACAACCGATCTATTATTGGAGGGCGTCCATTTCGACCTGATGTATGTCCCGCTAAAACACTTGGGCTATAAGGCCGCCGTCGTCAACTTTTCCGACATTTACGCCATGAATGGCCGTCCGAAGCAGATGACCGTCTCTTTAGGTGTTTCCAAACGCTTCTCGGTGGAGGACTTGGAAGACCTGTACGAGGGGTTGATGCTGGCTTGCGACATCTATGGCGTCGATATCGTGGGGGGGGATACGTCCACTTCCCTGACGGGATTGACGATCAGTATCACCTGTGTGGGAGAGGCCGCAAAGGAGAGGGTCGTCTACCGCAGCGGGGCGAAGGATACCGACCTGATTTGTGTGTCGGGCGACCTGGGCGCCGCCTATATGGGGCTTCAGCTGCTTGAACGCGAGAAGAGCGTCTTCAAAGGGGAGGCGGACTTTACGCCCGATTTCGGAGGGAAAGAGTATGTGCTGGAGCGGCAGTTGAAGCCGGAGGCGCGGCGGGATATCGTCGAGCTGCTGGCCGGCGCAGGTATCCGGCCTACCGCCATGATCGACATTTCCGACGGCCTCGCATCCGAGCTGTTGCACCTCTCGGCGGAGAGCCATACGGGTTGCCGTATTTATGAAGAGCGTATCCCGATTGATTACCAGACGGCTTCCTTAGCCGGACAATTCAATATGAACCTGACGACGGTCGCCCTGAACGGGGGCGAAGATTATGAGTTGCTGTTTACCGTCCCCCTGGCTTTGCACGACGAGGTGTCGGCCTTGAGCGGGGTAAAGGTGATCGGGCATGTGACCGGCGAAGCGTTGGGTAACTTTCTGGTGGGACGAGATGGAGGTGAAGTTGAACTAAAAGCACAAGGTTGGTAAGGATATGGCTATACACGATGTTATTTATACGTTTGTTTCTTCCCTTATCGCCCTCTTTCCTGTGATCAATCCGATCGGGTGCGGGTTTATCGTCAATGGCTTCCTGGAGGGGCTGGATGACGAGGGGCGAAAGGTGGTGATCAAGAAAATCATTATGAATTGTTTGCTGGTCGGGATAGGCAGCCTGGCGGTGGGGCATCTGATCCTGCTGCTGTTCGGGCTGGCTATTCCGGTCATCCAGTTGGGCGGAGGCCTGATTATCTGCAAAACCGGATTGGAATGGCTGACCGGCACGGATGCGGCAAAGACGACGGATACGACCAAAAGCTCGATGCAAAAGCTCCAGGTGGGCGATCTCGAGAAGAAGCTGTTCTATCCGATCTCTTTCCCTATCAGTATCGGGCCGGGCAGCTTATCGGTCATCTTTACCCTGATGGCGTCAGCCGCCGTAGAGGGCAACCTGCTGGTAACGGCGACCAACTATGCCATCCTCAGCCTTGCCATCGTCAGCCTGCTGGTGATCCTCTACATCTTTCTTTCGCAGGGGACGAGGCTGATGAAGAAGCTGGGCGCATCGGGGAACATGATCATCAATAAGATGGTGGCCTTTATCACGTTCTGTATCGGCATACAGATCATTGTGACCGGTTTCGCCAAGATCTTCCACCTGGATATCCTGTGACGCCGGCCTCCCCGCGGCGGGCGCTATTCCCTGACGATCAGCACCCAGTCATTGCCTCTCCCCGATGAGGGAGGGGTGATTTCGTGCGCCGTTTCGCGGACAAGCGTACCGGCTTCCGTCAGGAGGCCGGTGCGGGGATCCATCCATTCCAGGCGGAGGTCGTTCTTCTTGGATATCCGGTGAAAGTCGAACGTCGCCGTTTCCCCGTTCGGGAAATAGACGAGGGCGAAGCCGTTGCCGCGAAGCGCGACGACCTTATGATCGTAGGCGCTGTTTTCGGAGAGGATGAGGTCATTAGCCGGCAGTCGGCTATCGTAGTCGAAACGTTCCATCAGGCGGCGGGCATGGATAAGGTCGAAAGCGCCCGGCAAGTCGAGCGACGCCTCCCAATGGCTGCCGCGCGCCAGCCCTACCGGTTCGCGCCCGGGGACAATCATCTGCCAGACGTCGTGGCAACCGTAGGTATGCCCCAGCGCGCCGGAAAAGAGGCTCCAGTACATCGCCTGCCGGATATCCGCATCGTCGAACCAGCCCAGCGAGTCGGGCTGCCAGCAGACGGGATGGTTCTCGTAGCGCGGCTCGCCATCTAAGCAAGGTTTGACGGGGATGCGGTTGTAGTCTTTGACGATCAGCCGCTCGTAGATCTCGTAAGAGCGCTGGCAATGCCCGGTCTGCGACATGTTGAAGTCCAGCCAGGTGTTGTTGTGAAACCATTGTGCGGAGGAGTGTTCCCCCAGCGGATGGTAGGTCATCAGGTGGTTCTTGTCTACGCTTTTGATGCCTTTGGCCAGGGCGTCCCAGTTGGCATAGTTGCCGTCTCCTCCCCAGCGGTCTCCGCCGTTTATCCAGATAATGTTTTTGAAATTCCGGTATCGTTTTCCCAGCCACGCGCCGTAGGCCTGTGCGTAGGCGGGGTTGAATATTTCCGGGCCTATCCCCCACTGGCGGTTATCGACCTTGTCGCCCCACGTCGGCAGCAGCCCGACGTACAGCCCCTTTGCTTCCGCCATGCGGATGACCTTGTCCACCCACTTGAAATAGGCTTCGTTGGGGATCACCTCCGGTATGTCTTTCAGCGGCGTTTCGCCCATTGCGTTCGGCGTATGAAGTCCGTCGAGTTCGGGCAGGATTACGGCCTGTATGACGGTAAAGCCTTTTGCGCGGCGGTTTTCGAGGTATCTTTCGGCCTCCTGTTCGTTGAGGCGGTGGAAGAGTTCCCAGGCGGTATCTGCCAGGTAGAAGAACGGCGTTCCGTCCTTGTGTTGCAGGTAACGGTCGTTTTTGGAGACCTCCAGCTTCCCGTGCGCAAAGTTGACGGAAGCGCCCGCCCATACGTCTTCCTGTGCGTGTGTGGACAGGCAGGAAGAGGAGCCGGCAATGATGAGTAGAACGGAAAATAGATAGCGTGTCATAAGTGTCCTGTTTTATTTGTTTTCTTACTGAGTATAAGCGTAGAGGGCATCCGTTGTAATGCCTTTTTGCGGTGTTCGGAAACGTCGTTCCATGTATGGTAACTGATCAGCATAAAATTATACCCGCCGAACAGCTCCGGCGTCAGGTCTTTGTCGGGAAGGATTCTCGACTGCTTCACCCCGTCCGTAAATTCGCCGAGGGAGGCTTTGATCCGCTCCACGCCGGGCGTCGTACTGCTGGCGGTGTTGAGGAAAGCGACGCTCCCCGACGTCGATTTCAGCAGCGCCGGGAGATATTCCAGCAGAAAGAGGTCGTCCTCCGAGGCCGTGACCACCAGGATATTCGTCGCCTTGACGAAATAGCGGTTCACGAATACCCCGACGGGGCAATGGCTGTTTTCGATAAAGATCTTTGTCTTGTCCTTGAGCAGCGCACCGGGGTAGAACCACGACTGGGGGGCGCGGAAATGCTTGAAATACTTGTCGTAGAAGAATGTGCGGAAGCGGTTGACCACCACGTCGGTAGGCAGGTTGCTCAGCGATATCCCGGCGCCTACCATCAGGAAGTCATACCCCTCGTTGTTGACGATATCCACGATATCCTGCCCGGCATTGTTGGAGATCTCGTACCGGGTTTTGATCGGGATGCCCAGTTTCTGCGCCCCGTAGAGGATAGGCCCGAAGCTGACCTCTTCAAAGTTGTCGGTATGCAGCGGGTTCACGTCCGACCCGACCGTCAGGTGCAGCGCCGTTATATTCAGCCTGTTCCTCCCTTTGGAAAACAGCTGGTAGGCGGCGTCGAGCATCACCTGCCCGTTGCCGGCGCGCCCGAAAGAGAGTAAGACCTTGAAGACACCCTCCTGGGGCGCCTGCGTCCGCTCTTCGATCCGCTTGTCGCGCGTCTTGAAGCAGAATCTGATCAGGCTGACCAGCGGGGCGGTCATAAAGGTCGTGACCAGCGTCATCAATACCAGCATCACAAAGACCGGCGGCGGCAGGATATGCATCTCGTAGCCGATCGTCAGCACCACCAGCTCCATCAACCCGCGCGTATTCATCAACGCGGCGATATACAGGCTGTTTTTCCAGCTTTCGTCTACGATGCGCGCCGAGAAGAGCGCCCCGCCGAACTTCCCCGCGATCGCTACCAGCGTCATCACCCCGCACATCCACCACAGCTGCGGGGAGTCCAGCAGTCCGATCTCCGTGCGCAGCCCCGTCGAGACAAAGAAAAGCGGGAGGAAAAGGGAGAGCGAGACATCTTCCACCTTTTCGGTCATAATCTTGCGGAATTTCATATTGTCGGGCATCGCTACGCCGGCGACGAACGCCCCGAACAGCGCATGCAGCCCCAGCACCTCCGTAAAATAGGAGGAGATGATCAGGATCAGGAACATGAAAGCGATCAGCCCCTTGTCGATCACCTCCTTGTTGTGGTAGATATGCCCGACCATACGGAGGAACGGACGTACGGCAAAGAACATGAACAGGATATAGATACCGGAAAAGAGGATGCTATACACCGCGCTGAGCATCGTTCCCGCCTGGGCGATCGCCACGACGACCGCCAGAAGGCACCACGCCGTAATATCCCCGTTCGCAGCGCTGGCCAGCGTGATCGTCCCCAGGTGGGACTTCGTCAGCCCCTTTTCCTGGATGATACGCGCCAGGACGGGGAAAGCCGTAATGCTCATCGAGATGCCGATAAACAGGGCGAACGAGAGGAAAGGCGTACTCTTGTCGGCGTAGGTGTCGTACACGAAATAGGCGGTCAGCATCCCGAAAAAGAACGGGGCGATCGTGCTCGTATGGCTGATCAGTATCGTCTCTTTCAGCTTCTTACGGACAACGTTGATGTCCAGCTCCATGCCGATGCTGAACATGTAGAGGATCAGCCCGAACTGGCTCAGGATACCGATATTGGCCAACGACTCTTCGCGGAACAGGAAGCCCGACAGCTCCGGCGCCCAATAGCCCAGTATCGAGGGGCCCAGCACGATACCGGCGATAATCTCGCCGACCACCATCGGCTGCCCGATTTTCATAAACAGCCACCCGAAAAGGCGGCAGGCCAGCAGGATGACGATGATTTGCAACAGCAGGATGGCGAGAGGGGATTCGACATGGTGCAGAAAGAGCTGCTGGAAAACCGCGAAACCCTCCCCCAGGTTTCCCGGCGTGCCATGCAATGACGTCATCACCTCATTCGGTTGCTGACTTTCACCCTTTTTGACCACAAAGTACATCAACGAACCGAATACCAGGATAATCATCAAATAAAAGGTCAGGCTCTTCGTTCCTTTATTACTCATCTCTGCTTATGGTTTCCGGCAAATATACTAAATATACCGTTATTCTCACCATTCGTCAACGCTTTTTTCCGTATCTTTGCCGCAAAACTAATTCATTTTAATACGGCATGCAATCACTTAATCTTATAAAAAACGATCCCTGGCTTTCACCGTACGAAGCGGCGATCAACGGAAGATGCCGGCATGTCGCCCTGAAAGAAAAGAGCTTGACGGGCGACGGCAGCCAGACGCTGGCGCAATTCGCCTCCGGCTACCTCTATTTCGGATTACACAAAGTGGACGGGGGATGGGTGTTTCGTGAATGGGCGCCCAATGCCACCGCGATTTACCTCACCGGCACGTGCAACGATTGGCAAAAGGACGAGCGCTACCGGATGGCCCGCCTTGAGCATGGCAACTGGGAACTCCGCCTCGAAGAAGATATGCTCCATCACGGGGATCTCTACAAACTGCTCATGGAATGGGAGGGAGGCAGCGGCGAACGCATCCCGGCATGGACGCGCCGCGCCGTACAGGACGGACAGTCCAAACTCTTCGCCGCCCAGGCCTGGAACCCCCCGCACCCATACCTGTTCAAACAGGCGAAATTCAAACCCGATACCTCCCCGCTGCTGATCTACGAATGTCATATCGGCATGAGTACGAACGAAGAAAAGGTAGGCTCCTACAACGAGTTCCGCCTCCATATACTCCCGCGTATCGCCAGGGAGGGATACAACGCCATACAGATTATGGCCATACAGGAACATCCCTATTACGGTTCGTTCGGCTACCATGTGAGCAGCTTTTTCGCCGCCTCTTCGCGCTTCGGCACGCCGGACGAGTTGAAACAGTTGATCGACGAAGCGCACAGTATGGGGATCGCCGTCATTATGGATATCGTACATAGCCATGCCGTAAAGAACGAAGCGGAGGGGCTGGGGCGTTTCGACGGCTCATACGGGCAGTACTTTTATAACGACTCCCGCCGCGAACATCCGGCATGGGACTCCCTTTGCTTCGATTACGGGAAGAACGAAGTGCTTCATTTCCTGCTTTCCAACTGCAAGTTCTGGCTGGAAGAGTACCGTTTCGACGGCTTCCGTTTCGACGGGGTGACCTCCATGCTCTACTACAGCCACGGACTGGGAGAGGCCTTTTCCAACTATGGCGATTATTATAGCGGCCGGCAGGACGAAGAGGCCATCGCCTACCTGACCTTGGCCAACAAGCTGATCCACGAAATCAACCCCCGTGCGATCACCATCGCCGAAGAGGTCAGCGGAATGCCCGGACTGGCCGCTAAAGTAGAAGACGGCGGGTACGGCTTTGATTATCGTATGGCGATGAATATCCCCGACTTCTGGATTAAGCTGATTAAGGAGAAAAAAGACGAAGACTGGTACCCCTCCGCCCTCTGGTGGGAGACAACCAACCGGCGGGCGGATGAGAAGACCATCAGCTATGCCGAAAGCCACGACCAGGCGCTGGTGGGCGATAAGACGATTATCTTCCGCCTGATCGACGCCGAGATGTATTGGCACATGCAGAAAGGGGATCATAATTTCGTGGTCGAGCGCGGCATTGCGCTGCACAAGATGATCCGTTTGATCACAGCATCGACCATGAACGGTGGGTACCTCAATTTTATGGGTAACGAGTTCGGCCATCCCGAATGGATCGACTTTCCACGCCCGGGCAACGACTGGTCGTATAAGTACGCCCGCCGCCAATGGGAGCTGGCGGACAACCCGAACCTGAAATACGGCTACCTCGGGGAGTTCGACCGCGAGATGCTGGCGCTCATCAAACAGGTAAAAAACTTCCAGGCGACGCCTCTTCGGAAGATCGGCGAAAGCGACAGCGACCAGACGCTGGCCTATATGCGCGGGGATCTGCTGTTTGTCTTCAACTTCAGCCCCAACCGCTCCTATACCGGCTACGGATTCCTCACGCCCAAAGGCGAATACGAAGTGCTGCTCAACACCGATGCGCCCCGTTTCGGCGGGTTCGACCTGGCCGACGACAGCCTGCACCATTTTACCCATTTCGACCCCCTCTATAAATCAGAAAACAAAGAGTGGCTGAAACTGTACATACCGGCACGCAGCGCCGTCGTACTGCGAAAGCTGAACAAATAAACAAATAAACAAAGAAGCAAATAAAAAGAAAGACGTATGTTATATCCATTGACATTTAAACCCATTCTAAAGCAAGTCATCTGGGGCGGATCAGCCATCTGCTCCTTTAAAGGAATCTCCCCCGTACAGGACGGTATCGGCGAAAGCTGGGAACTGTCCGACGTAGAGGGCAACTGCTCCATAGTCGATAACGGCCCCCTGAAAGGCAAAACCCTGGACGAACTGATCCACGCCTACGGCCGGCAACTGCTTGGCGGAAAGGTGGTCGAACGCTTCGGCACGACATTCCCGTTGCTCATCAAGTTTATCGACGCCCGCGACAACCTCTCCATACAGGTACACCCCGACGATGCCTTAGCCCGCAAGCGCCACAACTCATTCGGCAAAACCGAAATGTGGTACGTCGTGAAAGCCGCCGAGGGCGCAACGCTCTACTCCGGCTTTTCCGCCCGGACAGACCCCGCCGACTACGTCAAGCGCATCCAGAACGATACGATCATGGACATCATGCAGGCATATAAGGTAAAGGAGGGAGACGTCTTTTTCCTCCCCGCCGGACGTGTCCATGCCATCGGCGCAGGCTGCTTCATCGCCGAGATACAGCAAACCAGCAATATCACCTACCGCATCTATGACTACAACCGGAAAGACGCCGACGGAAACGAACGCGAACTGCACACCGAATTAGCCAAAGAAGCGATCGACTACACCCTCTACCCCGACTACCGCACCCCCTACCAGCCGTGCAAAGACCGCGTAGTAGGCCTGGTCGCCTGCCCCTATTTCACCACCAACCTCCTGGATCTGGAGCAGCCCCTCGTCCGCGACCTCTCCGCACTGGACTCCTTTGTCATCTACATCTGCATGTCCGGCAAAGCCTCCATCACCGACAACCAGGGCAACACCGCCCCCCTCCGCCAAGGCCAAGCCCTCCTCATCCCCGCCAACACCCAATCCCTCACCCTAACCCCCTCCCCCCAAACCAAACTCATGGAGACATACATCCCCGCCTCTTCAGTATCAGGATCAGAATTTTCAGGATTATAGAATGATCAGGATTGATGGTGTGTAGGGAGTAGGAATGACGGTATGCCTATAATGGTAGAGACGCAAAATTTTGCGTCTCTACACGCATACACATCACCCCCTCCCCCGCGCGCGGGGCTTAAGAGCCTTAAGAATCTTAAGAGCCTTAAGGGAAAACCTCCCCAGCCCACCCCCTCAAATAGAGAGAAAAGAGCAAAATCCCCCCCAGATAAAGTTTCCGTTTTTTTGCCTTCACCCCTTCACCTTTCGTGTAACATGCTGACTAATATCCGAATGTGGTGAAGGGAGGGTGAAGGGAGGTGAATGAACGGTGAAACGGGATGCCAAAGAGAGCAGCCCGCCTTATTGTCAAAATCATCAAACAACTGATTCCCGAACCGGCAAGAACAAATGTCGATTAATCATCGACGAATTTATACGATAAGGGCAGGCCACCCTCCCCGGCATGCCATTTCACGTTCATTCACCTCCCTTCACCCTCCCTTCACCACATTCGGATATCAGTCAGCATGTTACGCGAAAGGTGAAGGGGTGAAGGCAAAAAAACGGAAACTTTATATGGGAGGTTTTTCCCGCTTTCTATGCAGTTTTGTACCAAAAAGGATCAAATTTGTACCCCCAAAAGCAAAGCGTATGTACGGATATATTCTAAAGAATAAACAAAAAAGACGTTTCGGCAGGCTCAACGACACCGCCCCCCCTCTCAGCCGGACGGGAGCTATTCTAAACGGGACGGGAGCTATTTTTATTTGCACGGGAGCCGTTTTTTTTCGGACGGGAGCTATTTCCGGTTTTACACAATTGTCTACGCCCGGCTACACAACTGTGTAGTCCGCCCTACACAATTGTCTGTCTCCAGCTACACAATTGTCTACGCCCGGCTACACAATTGTCTATGTCCGGCCACCTCGCTATCCACTGTTCACTGTTCACTATCCACTGTTCTCTATCCACTGTTAACTATTCATTATTCACTGTTAACTATTCACTATTCACTGTTCACTATTCATCATCCTTTCTATATTTGCATAGAAAAATCACGTTTTAATCTTTTACCGCTATGCGCAGATTCGGATTTTTTTTCATGCTGTTCGGGGTCAATTTTATTTGTGTCTTACCTGTTGGCGCACTCCAGACGGATGGCGATCCGAAAAGGATATGCGGGTATGTGTATGATGCTTCTACGCATGAAACCTTAAAAAAGGCGTTTGTTTTGGCGGCTGATAAAAATGGAAAGGAACAGAAAAATACGCTGACCGATGACGAGGGCTATTTTTGTATCCAGGTTTCCGCCTCTGATGTTCAGCTAAAGATATCCTATCTTGGGTATGTGCATAAAACCCTTATCCTTTCACCGCTAAGCAGCGATACGTTGCTCCATGTTTTTATGGAAGAGAAGAGCGAGGTGTTGCATGAAGTCGTCGTACTTGGGAATAACAAAGCGCGGGACTTTGTCGAAACCCCTCAAATGGGGATGCTGAAATTCAACCAGAAAGAGATTAAGAATATCCCCACGATGTTTGGCGAAGCCGATGTCATCAAAGCGCTTCAAATGCAGCCCGGCGTTTCTGCCGGAACCGAGGGCTTGGCGGGGGTGTATGTCCGGGGCGGGAATAACGACGAGAACCTATACCTGATCAACGGCAACTCCTTATACCAGACCAACCACCTGGGAGGGCTTTTTTCCTCCTTTAATCCCGAGGCGATAGCGGGTGTCGACTTTTATAAATGCGCCTTTCCCGCCTATTATGGAGGACGCCTTTCGAGCGTGATGGATGTCCGCACGAAAAGCGGGGATATGCAGGAATACCACGGTTCGTTGATGCTGGGCATCATGTCGGGGAATATCAGCGTCGAGGGGCCGATCATAAAAAACAAGACCTCATTTGTCGCTTCCATCCGCCGTTCGTGGTTAGAGGCGCTATCTATCCCGGCATTGGCTATCATCAATAAAAAACAGCGGGAAAAAGGAGAAGAGACCACCGGGCGGTATGCGTTCACGGATTTGAATCTAAGGATCGACCATCTTTTTGATGAGCGAAACCGGATCTATTTCGACCTGTATGGCGGGCGGGATGCGTTAAGGTTCGGGGAGGAAACGTTTTCGGCCGGCGAGGAGAAAGATTCGGAGGATTATTATGAGGATGGGAGCAAGAATAAGATAAGTTGGGGAAACTGGCTCTTTTCGTTAGGATGGAAACATCAATTCAGCCATGCATTGACGTTGGATTTGAATACGTCGTTTACCCGGTATCAATCGGCGATTGAACTCACTTCACATCTTATTGAGGGCGGCGGCGAGAATAGGATCAGCCAACGAGCGTATGATAAAACGTCGGAGAATGGCGTCGACGATATCAAGGTTCGGGCGAATTTCGATTATCATCCGGCCAGGCATCACCGGTTGAATTTCGGCGCCGATATGATCCATCACCGTTTCCTGCCGGAAAATACCCGTTTGTATTCGCTGGTAGATTCGGTGCCCGAAGAGAGGGCCATAAAGAGCGGCGTGTATGGAAATGAGCTGGGCATCTATCTTGAAGACGATTGGGAACTGTTTCCTTTTCTTCAATTAAAAGGCGGTTTCAGGTTCAATACATTCAATATGAGGGGCAAGTCCTATTTCTCGCCGGAACCCAGGATTTCCTCCCGCTGGTTAATCTCCCCGGCCGTCAGCCTCAAAGCGTCTTATGCCAGGATGAGCCAGTGTGTACAGCAATTGAGCGACAGTTACATCAATTTACCGACAGACTCCTGGATCCCACTCAGCCGGAATTTCAAACCGCTGACGAGCGACCAACTGTCAGCCGGGGTCTATTTGAATTGGAGGGATGCCTATTCATTCAGTATCGAAAGCTATTATAAATGGATGGATAACCTGATTGATTATAAAGACGGATATAGCTATTTATCCTATTCGGATACATGGGAAGATAAATTGACTTCCGGCCATGGAGAATCGTATGGGGTCGAATTGATGGCCAATAAGTATGCCGGAAGACTGACCGGTTATTTCTCATACGGGCTGATGTGGAACAACCGCCAGTTCGCGGCGATAAACGACGGGCTAAAGTTCCCCTCGAAATATGACAACCGGCATAAGCTTAATATCTTCGCCAACTGGAAGCAGAATAAGAAACTGGAATTTAACGCGAGTTGGACCTATACGACGGGAAACAGGATGACATTGGCGCTTGAGAATTACCCGGATTTAGCCTCTTCCGGTTTCCCCTCCAGCCTTGCTCCCGACTACCCGTACAAAGAGCCGTGGGGGATCGATTATTATAAGTCGAAAAACAACATCCGCCTGCCGGCCTATCACCGGTTGGATGTCGGGATGAACATCTACGTCCCCAAAAAGAAAGGGCGGATGGGTATCTGGAACATTAGCCTCTATAATGCCTACTGCCGGATGAATCCGATCGTCGTACAAAAAAACGCGGCCTATTCTGATACCGGACAAAAAAGGAGGCAGCAGTTTCAGGCCATGGGCATTATTCCGCTGATACCATCCATTTCATACACCTATAAGTTTTAATGTCATGAAAAAGCGATTCGTAAACATATCCCTTCTTGTCGTCGTAATAGGCCTGCATGCCTGTTATTACGACCTTGATCTTGAAAAATACCGTCCTGCGCCGACGGTCGTTTTAAATGCCGTTGCCTCTCCCGATACGCTGATTATGGCACGCGTATGCCTGACGACATTCTTTGCGGACTCTTCCATATTCAAAGACATAGAAGACGCCGAGGTAAAGCTGTATGTCAACAAGGCCTACCGCGAACAATTAAAATGGGAGAAAGCCGGCGGAATATACGTGTCGTCCATCACGCCGCAGGCATCAGACGAAATCAAATTGGAGGTCAACTCATCCTACGGGAATGTTTGGGCTGAAGATATTGTCCCATACAAGGTCAATATCGAGAAAATCGAGACCGCCGGCCGTAAGATCAAGGGGCCGGAATCCATCTACGCGAACCCGGATGGCAGTTACACAATAGAAGATTCAGAACTGTATGTCATCACCTATTCCATTACATTCAAGGATAACCCGGCCGATACGAATTATTATTGCATCCGTATCGAAGATGATAATCCGCTCCTACCGGTCGGCACCGTCGACTATTCGGACGAACCGGTTTTCATCGAACAAAATTCAACGATAAACAGCCTATTTTCAGGAACGATAGAGGGACAGGGGGGACGGACTTTTTCCGACAAGTTATTCAACGGCAAAACCTATACGCTAATGATAACCGAAACGGTCAATTCCACATTTTACGACTACTACGCAGACATATTGAACAGAAAGATTCTCCTCTATTCACTAAGCAAGAGCTATTACAACTACCTGACCTCCCTCCTGAATATAGATGAAAACTCCATCGAATATTACCTCTCTGAATACGGCCTCTACGAACCGGTCAAAACATTCAGCAACATACAAGGCGGCGCCGGCATACTCGCCACCTCGCAAGTAGACATCAAAACCGTAGACTTAAAGGAACTCTTCCCTGAATAGTCGTCCAAACAGAAACAAGAGGCAGAGAGTAGGGAGCGGATTGCGGCGGGTAGACGACATTCGGCTATTTGTCAATGTGTTATGCGGAAGGTGAAGAGGTGAAAGCAAAAAAAGCAAAACTAAATATGGGAGGTGTTTTGCCTTTTTACGCCGGACATCGGAAGATTATTAACTATTATTGGCAAAAATAATGAAAGACTTGCGCAAGAATGAAAACATAAAATAACTATGTTTGTACTCGTTATGGTTTTCTTTCAGTATTTATGATTCTTTTCGCCGGAGTTCCCGTAGTACTCTGTCAACAAAGTCCGCTTCCACAAAGGGATTCGTTAGTTCCAAGCCTATTTTTTTCAAATATTCACATTCCGTTAATCCGCTATTTCCCAAAAGATTAAATGTTATTCTTTTGGGCTTTTTGACAGAGTACTACGGGAACTCTGGCCAAATAAATGAAAAACTAATACAGAAATGATCACGCCTATGGTAAAATAGTCGATTAAAAGAAAAAACCTTACGCCTTAAAACCCTTGTTTTCAGGCGTATAAATGAGATGCATTTATGCATAAACCCTAATTACTAACTTATTTTAATTACAAATGTATGAAAATGAAAAAAGAAAATTCCACTTCAAAAGAACGGACTACATGGCGAAAAGCGCTTTGTGTGCTTTGCCTCATTAGTTGTACGGTATCTGTCTTTGCACAGAAACGAGTGAGTGGTACGGTGGTTGACACCAGTGGCGAGGCAATCATCGGTGCGAATGTAATAGAAAAAGGAACGACCAACGGTATCATTACCGATACAGATGGGAAATTCTCATTGAATATCGATGAGGGCAAGGTTTTGCAGGTTTCCTTTATCGGATACGTGCCGCAGGAAATAACGGTGGGGAATCAGAGTACACTGCAAATCGTTCTCCGGGAGGATTTGCAGGCGCTGGAAGAGGTCGTCGTGGTCGGGTACGGGACAGCTAAAAAGAAAGACCTTACCGGATCCGTTGTCAGGGCTGACCTCAGTAAGCTGAATGAATCACCGAATATCAGCCTCGGGCAGTCATTGCAAGGCACTGTCCCCGGACTGAATGTAGGCGCAGTAAACACGGCCGGAAGCGACCCTGAAATAACCATTCGCGGACGAACATCTCTCTCCGGCAGCAATTCACCACTGATTGTGCTGGATGGTATCATCTATCGCGGAAGTCTGGTGGACATCAATCCCAACGATATCGAATCCATCGACATCCTAAAAGACGCCAGCGCTGCCGCCATTTATGGTTCGCAGGCCAGCAACGGCGTCATGCTGATTACCTCCAAAACAGTTAAGGCGATGAGCAAACCGATCATTGAATACTCCGGTTCATATACGCTTCAGGAATCTTCGAACAACAAGATGCGCCCAATGGACAGAGAGGGTTTTCTGCAACTGATTGCCGACCGTTTTCTGACTGAGAGCCGGACAGGACCGGATTTGCTCGAACCGAATCCCTCCTGGGATCCGACCAGCCATTTCATGGATGCCAATGCCGTCAACGGCTACCTGAACGGGACGGATACCGACTGGTGGGATCTGGGGACAAACGA
>JAISRY010000060.1 GCA_031273385.1 Tannerellaceae bacterium
TTATATTACACCGCTACGCAAACAAGGCAAATTAGAATACACTATTCCTGAAATGCCTAATCACCCCAAACAGGCATATCGTACTGCAAATAAGTAGTATATTTGAGCATGAAAGTGAATATGGGTTGGTATAGGAGGATACGCCATTGTAAGGGGCACGGGGTTCATTCGCCTTTTGTTTATGATTTTATAACGAAGGTTGTTGATGAGAGGTGTCCGTATTATTGTTTTGGGGATATTGAGGTGGTCAGGAAGCGGCTTTTGGGGGATAAGGCTGTTGGGCGGCTTGTCCGGAGGGAGGCGGTTGATCCTAAGCGGGGGGCGTTGCTTTTTAGGATCGCCCATTATTTTAAGGTACGGAATATTGTGCAGATTGGGTCTTGCATGGGGCTTTCTACGTTGTATCTTACTTCGTATAACGGCGGTTTGAGATGTGTTGTTTTGGAGCGTGTTCCGGCGTATGCTTCCGTTTCCCGCCAGGTGTATGACGAGGCGGCGCGTACGCCGGTCGATCTTCGCGTGGGTGACTGTAAGGCGCTTTTGCCGGAGGCTTTGATTGAGCTGGAAAGGGTCGATCTTGTTTATGTTCATACCTTATTTGAAGAAAATGATATGGAGTGGTTGTTTAATGCCTGCCTGAAGTATGTACATACACGTACAATCTGTATATTTGACGGCATTAAGGCGACTGCCGGGATGCGTAAATTCTGGAAAACGGTATGCGCCCATCCGGACGTGACGGTGACGGTGGATTTGTATTCTATGGGTGTCGTCTTTTTTGACAGGAAATGGCATAAGCGGAATTATACGGTTTATTTTTAATATATTATCGAAGATGAAAAGCAGGGTATATACAAGGAGTGGAGATAAGGGGTCGACGTCGTTGGTCGGCGGGAAACGGGTGTCGAAAGCGGACAAACGGATTGAAAGTTATGGAACGGTTGACGAGCTGAACTCTTTTATCGGTTTGTTGATGACGGAGCTGACGGAGGCGGCTGACGTTGATTTCCTGAGGTTCGTACAGCATAAGCTGTTCTCTATCGGTTCCTATCTGGCGACCGACCGGGGCAGTACGGAGCTAAGGGTGGAGAGCCGGGTGACGGCGGAGAGCGTCACATGGGTGGAGGAGGAGATAGACCGGATAGACGGCGCTCTTCCGAAGATGACGGGTTTTGTTTTGCCGGGGGGCAGTCGTGCGGCGGCTTTGGCGCATGTTTGCCGTACGGTTTGCCGCCGCGCCGAACGGCGGATATATGAGGTAAATGAGGCGGATGAGGTGGAAGATCATGTGTTGATGTTTGTTAACCGTTTGTCGGATTATTTGTTTGTTTTGGCGCGTAAAGAGTGTATAAAGAATAATGGTAAAGAAATTCTTTGGGATTATCTTGTATCTAAGAAATAAAGTTATATTTTTGCGGAAAAATTAGGAAACCTAACCACACAGGTGGTTATTAATATTTAAACAACTATGTATTGGACATTAGAATTAGCGTCGAAGTTAGAAGATGCGCCATGGCCGGCGACAAAGGATGAGTTGATAGATTATGCGCAACGGTCGGGCGCCCCTTTAGAGGTGATTGAGAATTTACAGGAGATGGAGGATGAGGGTGAAATCTATGAATGTATGGAGGATATCTGGCCTGATTATCCAAGTAAGGAAGACTTCTTTTTCAATGAAGAGGAGTATTAACCATGTAATTTCAAAAACACATACGTATTGATATGTTGACGAGGTGGTAGCTTTTGGGCTGCTCTACCTCGTTTGTTTTTTAATACGGCATACAATTTATTGCTTTTTGAACCGTTTCGTACTGTAAGGGCTGAAGAAATCCCTATTTTTCGGAACAGTTAATAGACAGGATGAAAAGACTTTTTCTTCTTATTATCGTTTTAGCGGTTTGTATGACCGGCGTTGTACGGGCGCAATACGATGCGCAGTTGAGCCAGTATTTTATGGCGATGGGCTATTATAATCCGGCTTATGCGGGAACGACCGGCGATTTGAACGCTTTTGCTTTGCACCGCCAGCAATGGATCGGTATAAAGGGGGCGCCCAAATCGTTTTTCGTTACCGGCGATATGCCTTTGAGGGTGGGGAAGTCGAATCTCGGCATCGGGCTGAACCTGTTCACCGAACGTATCGGGTTGTTTCAAAACACCAACGTTGCCGGGCAGTTGGCCTATAAACAGAAGCTGTTTGGCGGTACGTTGAGTATCGGGTTACAGCTCGGTATTGCGAACGTCTCTTTTGACGGGACGAAAGTGTATATCCCCGAATCCGATTACCATGAGAAAGAGGACGAAGCGATTCCGACTTCGGAGGTGAACGGGATGGGATTGGACATGAACGCCGGGCTGTATTACACGCATAAGCATTTTTATATCGGCATGGCCTCCACCCACGTTATGGAGCCGGAGCTGGAATTGGAGGAAAATATCTCCACCTATATCGGAAGGGCGTATAATTTAACAGCCGGATACAATATTCAGTTAAAGAACCCGTTGTATGAATTGCAGCCTTCGGTTTTCGTGAAGACGGATATACAGAGCTTTCAGGCGGATATAACGGCGCGGCTGGTATATAATAAGATGTTTAACGGAGGGGTGTCGTGGCGGGTGAACGAATCGGTCATTGTGATGTTGGGGGTCGTATTCGGAAATATCCAGGCCGGATATGCGTATGATTTCCCGACGACGCCTATCCTGAAAGGAAGTAGCGGCAGCCACGAACTGATGATCAGGTTTAAGGTGAAACTGAATAAGATGAAGACAGGACAATACAAACATAAAAGTGTACGTATATTATAAAAGTATATGAAAAAAGTATTCTTACTACTTGTGGTAACAGCTCTCATCGCTTCTTGCGGCAGATCCCGGATGGGTGGCGGAGGGGAAGTGAGCGGGGCAAGGACGGTAGCCGTCAGGGAACCGTCGCCGTTTGGTATGGTTTTGATCAAACGGGGCGCGTTTGACATGGGGCCGTCCGATAAAGACTCCTTATGGGGGCTGGCGGCCGAGACAAAAGGCGTATCGTTCGACGCTTTCTGGATGGACCAGACGGAGATAACGAACGCCAAATACCGCCAGTTTGTCTATTGGGTGCGCGATTCCATTATCCGCGAACGGCTGGCCGATCCCGCCTACGGAGGGAATGACCTGTTCAAAATAACGGAAGACCGGTACGGGGAGCCTGTGACGCCTTACCTGGACTGGAGCCGCCCTATCCCCTGGAAACGGGCAAACGAAGACGAGCTGCGCGCCATCGAGAGTGTCTATTATACCCATCCCGTGACCGGCGAAAAGAAGCTGGACGGAAAGCAGATGCTGTATCGTTACGACTGGTTTGATTATACTTCGGCCGCTTTGCGCAAGCACAGGCTTGACCCTTCGGAACGTGTCCGTAATACGGATATCGTCATTGACCCGGCCGAGGTGATTATGATTTCCAAAGATACGGCCTACGTGGATGAAGAGGGGCGCGTCGTGAACGAGACCATTACCCGTCCCTTAGGCGGGGAGTGGGATTTCCTGCATACCCGTATCGTGGGTGTCTATCCGGATGAGACCTGCTGGGTGAACGATTTCAACAATGCCTACAACGAGCCTTATATGCGGATGTACTTTTCCCATCCCGGATATGACGATTATCCCGTAGTGGGCGTTTCGTGGGAACAGGCTACCGCTTTTTGCGTATGGAGGACGAACCTTTTTAAGGCGTCGATGAATCTGCCGGATGGGCAAACGATCGAGCCGTTCCGCCTGCCGACGGAGGGCGAATGGGAATATGCGGCGCGTACGGGAAAGAACGAGTATAAATACCCCTGGGCAACGGACGAGCTGCAAACCGGCAAAGGATGCTTTCTTGGTAATTTTAAGCCCGGAGACGGCAATTACACCGAAGACGGCCACCTGGTCACTTCGCGCGTAGGCTCTTTCTCCCCCAACGAATTTGGGTTGTACGATATGGCCGGCAATGTGGCGGAATGGACATCTACCGTCTATTCCGAATCAGGCCCGAGCCAGATGAACGATATGAATCCCGATTTGCGCTACAATGCGGCAAAGGAAGATCCGTATGCCATGAAGAAAAAGGTCGTGCGCGGAGGCTCGTGGAAAGACGTCGCCCAGTTTATCCGTTCGGATATGCGTACCTTTGAATACCAGAATGAAACCCGTTCGTATATCGGTTTCCGTTGCGCACGTACGCAAATAGGGTTTTCACGTTCGAAAGGGAATAAATAAATCAGCATAGATTAGAAGAAAAGAATTAATTTCAAAAGAGATGGGAAAGTATAAAAGATATAAAAACAGGATAGAGATGTTCCTTTCCAGCGAAAGGGGAAAACGTGTGTTGAACTTCCTTTATAGCTGGGGAGCCTCTGTCGTTATCTTGGGGACGTTGTTCAAAATCCTGCATCTTCCTTATGGGAATATGATGATTTCGATAGGGATGATCACGGAATTCTTTGTGTTTTTTGTATTCGGATTCGAACAGCCGAGCAGTGATTACCGCTGGGAAGACGTTTTTCCCGTATTGAAATCAAAGAACCCCCTCGACCGTCCGGAATTTACGCCAGCGGCTAACGCAGGCGGCGGTACGGGAGGCGGAGGAAACTTCGGAGGCGGCGGTGGCGGAAACTTCACGGGTGAAGGATACGCGGCAGGCGGAGAAAACGTGGCGGAAAGCGGCGGCTTCGCCGGAGGCGGAAACTTCGGCGGTGGCGGAGGCGGCTTTGCCGGAGGAGGGAACTTCGGAGGCGGAGGCTTCACCGGCGGAGGTGGAGGTTTTGCCGGAGGCGGTGGAGGTGGCTTTGCCGGAGGCGCAGGTTTCGCCGGAGTGGAGAGCTTGTCGGAAGATGATTCCAAAAACCTCTCTGCCGGTATACAGAAGCTGCTTGATGCTGCCGACCAGATAGCGAAAATGCCCCAGCTTACCGATGCTACGCAGAAATACCTTGAACAGTTGGCCGCCATTGCCGGCGATATGGAGCGTTTCGGTTCGATTACCCATTCGCTGTCAAACATATCCGACGGCATCAACCGCAGTTCGCAAGGCTATGTGCAGCAGATGGAGATGCTGAGCCGCAATGTCGCCGGGCTGAATACGATCTATGAGGTACAGCTGAGGGGGATCAGTGCGCAAATCAGCTCCATAGAACATATCAACGCCGGGCTGAACCGCATCAAGGACTTGTATGACGGTTCGATTGTCGACAGCTCCGTATTCCGCGCCGAAACAGAAAAGATGGCGCAACAACTGACGCAACTGAACCAGGTTTACAGCCGCCTGTTACAGGCTATGACGGTGAATATGGGCGTTCCCGTCATGCCGAATCCATATCAAACAAAATAAGAAGAGATGGCAGTAGGAAACAATCCGAATTCACCTCGTCAGAAGATGATCAATCTGATGTATCTGGTGTTCATTGCCATGATGGTGCTTAACGTGTCGTCGGAGGTGCTGGATGGCTTTGTGCTGGTGGAAGACTCTTTGCACAACTCCATCGACAACTCGATGCAACGGAACGAAATCGTAGAGAATGAGTTGAAGAAGTCGTACGATAACAACCCTGAAAAGGTCAGGGTATGGTACGAAAGGGGGTTACGGGTAAAGGCGCTTTCCGACAGCCTGTATAACTACATACAGGACTTGAAAGTCCAGATCGTGAAAGTGGCGGACGGCAGCAAAGGGGATGTGCTGGACATCAACCATAAGGACGACCTCGAAGCGGCTTCCCGCATCATGTTGGCTCCCATAAGCGGGCAAGGCCGGAAGTTGAGGGAGTCGATCGAGACATACCGTAAAACGATGGCCGGCATGATCAGTGATCCCGAAAAGACGAAGATCCTGGAATCCACCCTGAGTACCACCGTCAGGAAGACGGGAATCAATACCAGGACATGGGAAGAGGCCATGTTCGAGAATATGCCGGTGGCGGCTGCCGTCACCATGCTGACGAAGCTACAGAGCGATATCCGCGCAGCGGAGGGCGAAGTGATTACCAACCTGTTGACCAGTGTGGATGTCGGCGATAGCCGTGTCAATGTGATCACGGCGCAGGTCATACCCGAAAGCCGGATTGTGGTCAGCGGTACCGATTATAAGGCGGCGGTCGTCCTCTCGGCCATCGACTCCACCCAGCAGCCTACGGTCTACCTGGGCGAGGGGGACATCAACCGGATACCTCCCGAAGACCGGGGCGTTTTCTCCATACGGACAAGCGCTACGGGTAATTTCACCGCCAAAGGGCGCGTGGAGATGATGGGGAATGACGGGCAGATGATGGTACGCAGCTTTGAAAGCGATTATATGGTGATCGAACCCAGTGCGACGGTGGCTCCCGTCAAGATGAACGTCTTGTATACCGGGTATGACAACCCTCTCCGTATCGCCGTACCGGGCATACCCAACGCCAGCGTATCGGCGTCGATGACGAACGGCGTATTGCTGGATAAGGGTAGCGGTATGTGGGAAGCCCGTCCGGCAACGGCGGGAACGCCTGCCGTCGTCACCGTCAATGCACGGATGGCCGACGGAAGAGTGGTTCAGATGGGGAGTACCTCGTTCCGCGTCTTGCCATTGCCTCCCCCCGTCCCCTATATAGCCTATAAGGATCAGAACGGGACGATGCGCAAATTCAAAGGCGGCTCGATCGCCAAACGCAGCCTGATCGAGGCGGACGGTATTTTGGCCGCTTACGACGACGACCTGCTGGATGCGGTGTTTACGGTCGTCCGGTTTGAACTGAACTTTTACGACTCGTTCGGGAATATGATCCCCCAACAGTCGCCCGATACGCACTTTACCGAACGGCAAAAGGCCGAGATACGCAATTTACCCAAAGGGAAACGGTTCTATGTTTCCCGCGTCGTGGTCAGAACCCCGGAGGGTAGCGAACAGGCCTTGTCAACAACTCTTGAAGTAATTATAAACTAAGATATCATTTGATATGAAACGCTTGTATTGTATACTGGGCATGGTCAGCCTCCTGTTTGTTTCCGATCTGGCATCCGCCCAAGGAGAGACGGGAGGAAACGCGCAACAGAGAAGAACCCCGCAAGCCCGCACGGGTGGGAGGCAAGAGGAGAAAAAGGAATCCGGATTGCCGGAGCTCACCGTACGTGCGGAAGATATGAACGAACGGATGACGCAGGAAATAGGGAATGCCCGGTGGATGCGTGTGATATACCGGCAGATAGATCTGACAAAGGAGCAGAACGCGCCCCTCTATTATCCCGAACGTCCGCGGAACGGTTTCCAGAACCTCTTTTCCATCATATTCCAGTTGATGAGCGAGGGCAAACTCGTGGCCTATGAATATAGGGACGGGTATGAATCGTTCGATGCGGAAAACGTGGTCAACTTCAAGGATATATTGGATCGCGCCTACGTCTATTATGAGGAGATACCCGGACAGGGAGGGAAGCAGCCCTCTTTTGTGATCAACGAGAGCGATGTCCCGTCGGCGGAAGTCAGGGCTTACTATGTCAAGGAGGCCTGGTATTTTGACCAGAACAACTCGGTCTTCGATGTGAAAACATTGGCGCTTTGCCCGATCCTGACCCTGACCGGCGATTTGGGCGAACAGACGACGCCGCTCTTCTGGCTGCCGTATGAGAATATCCGTCCCTATATCACCAATTCGCTGATCATGACGTCGAACACCAATAATGTGAAAACGTTTACCATCGACGACTATTTCCGCCGCCGCATGTTTGACGGCGAGATTATCAAGACGGAGAACCTGATGAATAAGACGCTGCGGGAGCTATACCCCGAACCGGATTCGCTGAAGCTGGCGCAAGAACAGGTCGACCGCCAACTGGAAGAGTTCCGCCAATCCCTTTATTGGGCGCCGGATACGACACAGGTTACCGATACAAAGCAATCGAAGAAAGCGGCCAAGACAGCGCGTGTAGCGAAGACCTCCACCGCAAAAGAAAGTAAGCCGAAAGCGCCGAAAGCGGAAAAGAGCGCAGCTCCGGTACGCAGCGTGCGCAGGAGGTAACCAAAGGGGATGTATTGGACATTGTTTCTTACCTTTACGCGGATAGGCGCTTTTACGATAGGGGGCGGCTATGCGATGCTTCCGTTGATCGAACGGGAGGTGGTCAACCGCGGCTGGATGGCAAAAGAGGAGTTTGTCGACCTTTTCGCCGTCGCGCAATCCCTCCCCGGTATTTTTGCCGTCAATATCGCCATCTTCCTTGGCTATAAGCTGAAAGGCGTCAGGGGAAGCCTTGCCTGCCTCCTGGGCGCTGTTCTCCCCTCTTTCCTGATTATGCTGGCGATCGCCCTGTTCTTCACCGGGGTGAAGGATAACGTCTGGGTGGAGAAGATCTTCAAAGGGCTGCGCCCGGCGGTGGTCGCATTAATCCTTGTCCCTTGTATTCATACGGCGAAAGCGGTGGGGCTGACGTGGAAAACGGGTATCGTTTCCGTTGTGTCGGCGCTGCTGATATGGCTGCTCGGCGTATCGCCCATTTATGTTATCCTCGGGGCGGCAGCCGGCGGGATGATTTACGGTTTATCCATAAAGAAAGGATAGTATGCTGTTCCTGCACCTTTTCTGGGTTTATATAAAGATCGGCCTCTTCAACTTTGGAGGGGGGTATGCCATGCTTTCGCTGATTCAGGAGGAGGTGGTGGAGCGTCACGGATGGATCACGATGCAGGAGTTTACCGACATCGTGGCCGTCTCGCAGATGACGCCCGGCCCGATCGGGATCAACAGCGCGACCTACGTCGGCTATATGGCTGTCCTGAATGCCGGTTATCCCTCCTCCGCCGCAGTGCTGGGTTCGCTTCTGGCCACCTTTGCCGTCTGTCTTCCCTCTTTTATCCTGATCTCCGTCATCTTCTATTCGTTTGCGCGGTTCAGGAAGAGCCGGTATGTCGACGCGGCGTTCCGGGGATTGCGCCCCGCCTCTATCGGGCTTATTGCCGCCGCCGCCCTGCTGCTGATGAACCATGAAAACTTTATCGACTACAAAAGCCTCCTTATCTTTGCCGCCGCTTTCTTTCTCACCTGGAAATGCAGGGTACACCCCATCCTGATGATCTTCCTTGCCGGTGTCGCCGGACTGCTTCTCTACTGGTAAGACGGGTTGAAAAATCACTACATGTAGTGATTGACGGCAAACGATCTTTCCTTTTCCTTTGCACCCAAACAATAAATAAACAAAAAATGGTGAAGAATAGAAATGTGTGCGCAATGGCGATTGGATTATTAGTGAGTTTGCAGACGATAAAGGCGGAACATATTGAACCCGGCGATACGCTCAAAACGTATGCGATTGATGAAGTGGTGATAACGTCGTCCACGAAAGAGACAAACAACTTCCGGACGCTGCCCGGGGCGGTTTCCGTTATCTCCCCGCAGTCCATATACCACCGTCAGATAGACGCCTTGAAAGACATCAGTTCGTATGTCCCCAACCTGTTTATCCCCGATTACGGGGCGAAACTGACTTCGGCTATTTACCTGCGCGGTATCGGGGCGCGCAGTAGCGGGCAATCCATCGGCTTGTATGTCGATAATGCACCTTATCCCGATAAGAGTACGTTTGATTTTGAACTGACCGACATCCAGCGTATCGAAGTCCTCCGCGGCCCGCAAGGGACATTGTACGGACGAAACGCGATGGGCGGGATTGTCAATATCTATACCTTTTCACCCTTAGACTATCAGGGAACCAAACTCCTGCTCTCCGCCGGAAACTACGGGCAATTCAAAGCGAAAGCCTCCCATTATACGAAGCTTGGCGAAACGCTTGGCCTCTCCCTGAGCGGCTATTACGACCGCAACGACGGCTACTTTACCAACATACACACCGGAAAGAAAGCCGACGGGGAAGAGTCCGCCGGCGGACGCTTCAAGCTGGATTGGCGCATCACGCCGCAGCTGCTGGCCTCTTATGCCCTCTCTTACGACTATACCGGACAGGGCGCTTTCCCGTATGGATTGTATGACAGGGAAACCGGACGTACCGCGCCGGTGAACATCGGCGATTCCTCCCGCTACACACGGAATGTGCTGAGCAACCATTTGCTCCTTGAATACAAGACGGCGCAGTTTGTACTGACCAGTACCACCGGCTATCAGACGTTCAACGATGATATGTTGATGGATCAGGACTTCTCGCCGGCGACTATCTTTGTACTCAACCAGAAACAGAAACAAAAGGCCTGGAGCGAAGAGATCGCCATCAAAAGCAATACGGACAGGAACTACCAATGGTCGTTCGGACTCTATGGTTTCCA
>JAISRY010000082.1 GCA_031273385.1 Tannerellaceae bacterium
TTCTGAGTTGAGAGTTGAGAGTTGAGAGTGGCGGTGGGCTTCGACAGGCTCAGCCACCGAATTTTCCTTAATCCCCTTAAGCCTCTTAAGAAGCTTAAGTCTCTTAAGAAGCTTAAACGAAATTCGGTGGCTGAGCCTGTCGAAGCCCACCGCCACTCTCAACTCTCAACTCTCAACTCAGAAAGCAGTTTGTCGACCGCCTCTCCGGCAGAGGGTTCGGCGGAGAGGAGTTGAATAAACTTGCTGCCGACGATGGCGCCGGATGAGTAGGCGTTGGCGGCTTCGCGGGTTGCCTTGTTGCTGATACCGAAGCCGACCAAGCGGGGATTGCGCAGCTTCATGCCGTCGATCCGCCGGAAATAGGCTTGCCGTTGTTCATCGAAACGCTGTTGCGCTCCCGTAACGGCGGCGCTGGACACCATATAAATAAAGCCGTCCGTATGGTCGTCGATCAGGCGTATACGCTCTTCGGAGGTTTCGGGAGTGATCAGCATGATGACTTTCAGGCCGTACCGCGTGGCCGTCTCCTTGTAGGAGGATATGTAGTCGGCAAAGGGGAGGTCGGGGATGATCATGCCGTCGATCCCTGTTTCGGCGCATTTCTGGCAGAAGCGTTCGAAGCCGAATTGCATCACCGGATTGAGATAGCCCATCAGGAGGATAGGGATAGAGACCTCCTTACGAATATCTTTCAGCTGATCGAACAGCAGACGGAGCGTCATCCCGTTGCGCAGCGCACGCGAGGAGGCCTCCTCAATCACAGGGCCGTCCGCCATGGGGTCGGAAAAGGGGATGCCCACCTCTACCATATCAATGCCTTTCGCGGCCAGGAGGCGGAGCAGCGGGGCGGTATCGTTCAGTCCGGGATAGCCTGCCGTAAAGTAGACGGAGAGGATATCCTTTTGCTTTGTTTCAAAGAGTTGTGTAATGTGATTCATATCTTTTCGTGTTGTAGTTTGTGAATAAAGCCGGACAGCTCCGGTACGTTTTTAATCCCTTTTTCCAGTTCGAAGCCGCTGTTGAGGTCGATCCCGGCCAGGCGGGGATGGTGAAAGCGGCGGATCGCGCCGATACTGCCCGGGTGCAGCCCTCCGCTCAACAGGAAAGGGGTCTCTCCCTTGTATGCAGAGAGGATCGTCCAGTCGAACGACCGCCCCGAGCCGCCATATCCCGCACACTTCGTATCGAACAGGAAATAGTCCGCGCGGCCATGATAGGCCGTCGTCCGCTCGAGGTCTTCCGCCGTCGCGACGGGGAACGCCTTGATGAGGGCGAAGCCTCTTTTCTGCAATGCGTAGCAGGTGTCGGGCGACTCGCCGCCATGCAGTTGCAGGTAATCCAATCCGTAGCGGGCGGCGGTACGCATCATCTCTTCGAGGGAGGCGTCGACAAAGACGCCGGCCTTTTTCAGCCGGGGATTGACGGACGGCAGACAGTCGGTGAGCGTCCGTTCCTTTTCGCCGGCCAACGGATCATCCGGCGCGACGAACCGCCTATCTGATCCGGCGTAGAAGATGAACCCCATCCACTGAATATCCAGCCCGGCCACCTGCAACATATTCTCCGGATCGCGCATACCGCATACTTTGATGATCATACGCATCCTCCGATAAAAGTGAACAGACTGATGCCCGGCTGTTTCGTTTTCATAAAGGCCTCCCCGATCAGGAAGCCGCGGAAACCTATCCGGCGTAACCGCGCAACGGTCTCCCAGTCCGAGAGGCCGCTTTCCGAGACCAACAGGGGATCATATCCGGTCGAGCGCGTCACCTGCCGCATCTGCTCCGCCAAGCGGAACGAGGTTTCCACATCCGTATGGAACGTCCCGAGGTGGCGGTTGTTGACGCCCAGCATATCGACCGAGGGGTTGAGGTAGTCCAGCTCCCGTTCGTCGTGTACCTCCAGCAGGACTTCCAGCCCCAGAGAGTACGCCGTCTGCGACAGCTCCAGGGCTTCGTCCCTCTCCAACACCGCCGCAATCAGCAGTATGGCGTCTGCGCCCATGATCCGCGCCTGGTACACCTGGTAGGGATCTATAATGAAATCTTTTCGCAGCAAAGGGAGCCGAACCGCTTTGCGGGCGCGTTGCAGGTCTGTCAGTGAGCCGCCGAAATAGGGGGCGTCGGTCAGGATAGAGCAGGCCGACGCCCCGGCCCTTCCATAATCCGAAACGACCGAGGCGACATCCGCTTCGGGATAAAACCATCCTTTGGAGGGCGACTTCCGTTTAAATTCTGCAATGATACCGGAGAGCGATCCGGCCAACGCTTCGCGCATGGAGCGGGGCTCCCGCTTGAAGCTTTCATGTCCCAGGGCGATAAGGGTCTCGAGGTCGACGGCTTTCTTCTGCCGCTCTACCTCTATCCGTTTGTCACGGACGATGTCTGTCAGGATATCTTTCATCGCTTATGTATTTAATGTAAGGAACGTCTTGAACGCCTGCAATGCCCGGCCACTCTCCAAGGCCTCTCCCGCTTCTGCGATGCAGGCCTCTATCTTCTTTTCGGGGCAGATCACCTGGATGGCGAATGCGGCATTGGCGACGACACAGTTCTTTTGTGCCGCCGTCGCCCCGTTGTTCAGCACACGATCGAAGATGGCTGCCGCCTCTCCGGGCGTCTCCCCGCCATCCAGGTCAGCCTCCTTGCAACGGGCAAAACCCAGCATCTCCGGCGTATAGAGCTTCTCCTTTTCAGGCATGGACACCTTAAATTCGGAGGTCAGCGAGATCTCGTCAAAGCCGTCCAAGCTGTGGACGACGGCAAAGCGGGTGGCGCTCTCCTGGTAGGTATAGCTGTACAGCCGCAGGAGGGGCAGATTGTATACGCCAAGCAACTGGTAGGCCGGAACGACCGGGTTGACCAGCGGGCCTAACATATTAAAGAAGCTTCGTACCCCCAGGCTTTTCCTCACCGGAGCGACCGCCTTTAGCGCCGGATTGAACAGCGGGGCGTGCAGGTAGGCGATACGGCAACCGTCCATCGACCGCCGCAGCTGCGCCGTATCGGTGGTAAACCGGACGCCGTGCTGCTCCATCACATTACTGGCGCCGCTGACCGACGTCGCCCCATAGTTGCCGTGTTTCACGACATGGTACCCGGCGCCGGCCAGGACAAAGCAGGCGGTGGTGCTGATGTTGAACGTATTCTTCCCGTCGCCGCCCGTACCTACGATATCAATGGGTTTGTATTCCGACAGGTCGACCGGCAGGCGCATCTCCAAGAGGGATTCCCGGAACCCGGCCAGCTCCTCAACGGAGATATTGCGCATCAGGAATACGGTGATCAGGCTGGCGATCTGGGAATCGTTGTATTTCCCTGCGGCGATGTCTTGCAGTATCCGCCGCGCTTCGTCGCGGCCTAAATACTGGTGTTCGAATAATCTGTATAATATCTGTTTCATTGTTGGCGGTTGATTTAGATTTTTAACCAGTTTTCTATTAGTCTCTTCCCCTGGGGTGTCAGGATGGATTCGGGATGAAACTGAATCCCCCTTACGTTGTATTGCCTGTGCCGCAAGGCCATGATGTGCCCCTCTTCGGCGTCTTCGGCGGTTATTTCCAAGCTATCGGGAAGCCCCTCCTTAGAGACTACCCACGAATGATACCGCCCCGCCCTGAACCCCGGAGCCAATCCCTCGAACAGGGGATCGGGGGCAACGATACGGATATCCGAACAAACGCCGTGATGGACGTTCGCGAGGTTGGCCAGCTTCGCGCCGAACGCCTCCCCTATCGCCTGCTCCCCGAGGCAGACGCCCAGTATGCTTTTCACCGGCGCATAGCGTTTGACTAAGGGAAGCAGGATGCCCGCCTCCTCCGGTATGCCGGGGCCGGGCGAAAGAAGAATCTTGTCGAAACGGCCGGCCTCATCCAGTGTGATCCTGTCGTTGCGGTGTACCTCTACCTCCATGCCAAGCTCGTTCAGTATATGGAGCAGGTTGTAGGTAAAGGAGTCGTAGTTGTCCAATAGTAATATGTTCATTGCCTGTCGGTTTTTAAGGGTTTTTCAATTCTTTAGTCTCTCCGCCATGTCGATGGCTTTCTTCAGTGCATCCAGCTTGCTGTTGACCTCCTGCAGTTCGCGTTCGTCATGGCTTTTGGCCACAATGCCGGCGCCTGCCTGGTAATACAGCACATTCCCGCGACTGACGAAGGAGCGGATGGTTATCGCCTGGTTCAAATCGCCGTTGAAGCCGATAAAGCCGATACAGCCGCCATACGCCCCGCGGTTATGCTTCTCGATAGCCGTAATCAGCTGCATCGCGCGGACTTTCGGGGCGCCGCTCAACGTCCCTGCCGGAAAGGTATCGATATAGGTTTTGACGGGATTGCTGCCGGCATGGATATCCCCGCTTACGCGCGAGACCAGGTGAATCACATGGCTGTAATACTGCACCTCTTTATAGAAGTCCACCTTGACATCCCGTGCATTACGGCTCAGGTCGTTGCGGGCAAGATCCACCAGCATGACATGTTCGGCATTCTCTTTCGGGTCGGCCAACAGCGCTTCGGTACGCTGCCTGTCCAGCGCGTCATGGCCGGT
>JAISRY010000132.1 GCA_031273385.1 Tannerellaceae bacterium
GGCGACGGGTTGTTCCTGACGGGATGTATGCTGGTATTGACGGCGGCGCTGCTCGCCTTTTCTTACTATGCAAAACCCCGTCCGAAAGAGTCCATCTCCTTTAAAGACGCCTTTATCATTGGGATCGCGCAGGCGTGTGCCGTGATGCCGGGGTTGTCCCGTTCGGGATCGACCATTGCGACGGGGCTTTTGCTGGGCAATAAGAAAGAGCTGGTGGCCAAATTCTCTTTCCTGATGGTGATTATCCCCATATTGGGAGAGGCGTTCCTCGACCTGGTGAAAGGGGGCTTTTCCGTAGAGGCGTCGGGGATGCCTGCGGTGACGCTGGTTGCCGGTTTCCTGGCCGCATTCGTTACAGGCGTTATCGCTTGCAGATGGATGATCAATCTGGTGAAAAGGGGGAAACTGATCTATTTCGCCTGTTATTGTGCGATCGTTGGATTGTCCGTTGTGCTATACTCGTTAATTGCCGGGTGATATGGATTTTATTACGGGAGAGGTGCTTTGCTTTAACAAACCGCTGGAGTGGAGTTCGTTTGATTTGGTCAATAAATTCCGCTGTAAGCTATCCCGGAAGCTGAACGTAAAAAAGATAAAAGTCGGCCATGCCGGGACGTTGGATCCATTGGCTACCGGCGTGATGATTATCTGTACGGGAAAGGCGACGAAGCAGATCGAGGAGTTTCAGTATCAGACGAAAGAGTATGTGGCGACGCTGAAATTGGGCGAAACGACTCCCTCTTTTGACCTGGAGCGGGAGGTGGACGCCACCTATCCTACGGAGCATATTACACGTGAGGGGGTAGAGGGCGTTTTGAAACGGTTTACAGGGACGATCGAGCAGATCCCCCCACTGTTTTCCGCCGTGAAAGTCGGTGGGAAGCGGGCGTATAAGTTTGCCCGGAAAGGAAAAGAGGTGGAGCTGAAACCCAGGACGTTGGTCATCGACGAACTGGAATTGCTGGACTGTCGCCTGCCGGTGATCAAAATACGGGTGGTATGCAGTAAGGGGACATATATCAGAGCCCTGGCGCGCGATATAGGCGAAGCCTTACAGTCCGGGGCGCATCTGATTGCGCTGGAGCGTACCCGTATCGGCGATATAACGCTTGACCGGTGCATGTCGGTGGACGACATTGATGCGTTTCTGGATCAAGCGGTAGTAGAAATATAAGGATAATATATAACGTTATGAAGCTTTCTAAATTCAAATTCAGTTTGCCCTCGGAGCTGATCGCCTTACACCCGACACAGAACAGGGATGAGTCGAGATTGATGGTGATCCATCGCAAAACGGGTGAAATCGAGCACCGGATATTCAAAGAGGTGCTTGAATATTACGGAGAAAAAGATGTGTTTATCTTTAACAATACAAAAGTTTTTCCTGCCCGCCTGTACGGGAACAAAGAGAAAACGGGAGCGAGGATCGAGGTTTTCCTGCTGCGCGAACTGAACAAGGAGTTGCGCCTGTGGGATGTCCTGGTCGATCCCGCCCGGAAAATCCGTATCGGGAATAAACTCTATTTCGGGGAAGACGACTCGATGGTGGCGGAGGTGATCGACAATACCACTTCGCGCGGACGTACGCTGCGTTTCCTGTATGACTGTGACCATGACGACTTTAAGAACGCCTTGTATGCACTTGGCGAGACGCCGTTGCCCCGGTATATCAACCGTCCGATCGAAGAGATGGACGAAGAGCGGTATCAGAATATCTATGCGACGGAAGAGGGCGCCGTCGTCGCTCCTGCGGCGGGATTGCACTTTAGCCGCGAGCTGATGAAACGCCTGGAGATCAAAGATTGCCGTTTCGCATTCCTGACGGTTCATTCCGGGCTGGGTAACTTCCGCGATATTGACGTGGAAGACCTCACTAAGCACAAGATGGACTCGGAACAGATGAAGGTGGATGCCCGGGCGGTGAAAATCGTAAACGAGGGAAAGGACGACGGACGGCGGATTTGTGCCGTCGGGACATCCGTTATACGCGCCATCGAGACGGCGGTAAGCACGGATGGGCATCTGAAAGAGTATGAGGGATGGACGAATAAGTTCATTTTCCCGCCCTACGAATTCAGCGTAGCCAATGCGATGATCACCAATTTCCATTTGCCCTACTCGACCCTTTTGATGATCGCCGCCGCGTTCGGGGGGTATAACCTGATCATGGAAGCCTACCAGGTGGCCGTACAGGAGCAATACCGTTTCGGCGCGTATGGCGACGCCATGATGATCATTTAATTTTCAGGGGACGTGGCTACCGTTTACCTTGGACTGGGGACGAATATCGGCGATAGGCGGACAAATATAACGACAGCCGTAGCGCTGTTGTCCGAAAGGGCGGGAACTATTCTCGCCCTTTCCGGTTTATATGAGACGGAGCCCTGGGGCTTTGTCTCGGAAAACCCTTTCCTGAACGCCGCCCTCATCCTCGAAACCCCTCTGTCCCCGCTCGAACTGCTGGATACCGCCCAACAGATAGAAAAAGAGATGGGACGAACAAGGGAAAGCGACGGCCGCTACCACGACCGCCTCATAGACCTCGACCTCCTCATGTACGACGATATGGTGATCGAAACCCCCGCCCTGACCCTCCCCCATCCCCTCATGCACCAACGAATATTTGTCCTCGCCCCGCTAGCCGAAATCGCCCCCGCCGCCACCCATCCCCTATTGGGAAAAACCATCGGCGAACTGTATGGAAGTATTTCTTAGCCCAATAAACTGCGTTTATCAAAAAGGGAAATGACGGCGATAGCGTTGATTTTCGCACGATTATGATTCGTTGCCATTACAAGTGACTAATAAATGTTAACAATGCGATTTTTATGTGTATAACAAACGCTTATAGTGACGAAATATGCTACCTTTGCGTTGTTGGTAAATAATAATTGCGTGATGAAACGAGTTTTTAAAGTAAAGGAAATTATTGAAATATTGCTCTCGCAAGGATGGTATTTAGCGCGGCAAAATGGGACAAGTCACCGACAATTCAAACATCAGATCATTAAAAGGACTGTAACGGTTGATGGTAAACTTTCTGCGGATGTAACACCGGATAATTTAAAGAGTATGGAACGACAATCAGGATTATATTTTAAGAACTTTGTGAATTAATTCACAAAGCCCGATATATAACCATCTAACAACAAAAGTGATATGAAAACATTAAAAGTAATTGTATGCAAGGCAAATAAAGGTGTATCGGCACATCTTCCGGAAGTGGGAGGATTTGTGATTGCACGGGAATCTGTAAAAGAACTAAAAAAGGATTTGCGCAAAGGAATTCAGTTTCATATTGAAGGGCTATATGACGAAGAACGCGAAATCTGGATGGACGGGGAATATGATTTTGACTATCTCTATCATGATATACCGTCTTTAATAGATGCTTATGACGGATTTATTAACCAAAGCAGCCTGGCGCGTATAGCCGGCATAAATGAGGGGTTAATGAGGCAATATGTTTGCGGTGTAAAAAATCCGACAAGAAAAACGCTGGAACGAATTGAAACAGGATTGAAAAGATATGCGAATGAACTCCGTTCCGTTTCGTTTGA